>PMHN01000062.1 GCA_003156695.1 Gammaproteobacteria bacterium | reverse complement strand
ACGGCCTCGACGACGATCCGGCGACCCGCAAGCTGATCGCCGCCGCCGTGGCCGCCGAACAGGTCATCGATCTCGTCGACCACGGCGTCACCGACTTTCATTTCTACACCATGAACCGCGCCGACCTCGCTTACGCGATCTGTCACCTGCTGGGCTTGCGGCCCGGCGGCGCCCGCACGCTTTCCCACGCCGAGACGGAGCGCACGTAGCCCGATGGGCAAGCCCGTGGTCCCCTCGACCAAGGAAGCGGCGCTGCGCCATCTCGCCGCCGAGCGCATCCTCGTGCTCGACGGCGCCATGGGCACGATGATCCAGCAGCACCGCCTGGAGGAGCGCGACTTCAGGGGCGGGCGCTTCGGGCAGCACGGCCGCGACTTGCGTGGCAACAACGACATCCTGACGCTGACGCGGCCGGAGGTCATCGCCGGGATTCATCACGCCTATCTTGCGGCCGGCGCCGATATCATCGAAACCAACACCTTCAATTCCAACTCGGTGTCGCAGGCGGACTACGCGCTGCAGGCGCTGGTGCCAGAGCTTAACTACAAGGCGGCGCGCCTGGCGCGCGCGACGGCCGACGAGTTCGCCAGGACTTGCGGGGAGCCGCGCTTTGTCGCCGGGGCGCTCGGGCCTACGACCCGCATGAGCTCGCTGTCGCCCGACGTCAACGACCCGGGCTTCCGCAGCGTCAACTTCGATGNNCTGAACGCCAAGGCGGCGATCTACGCGGCGCTCACGCTGTTCGATGAGACCGGTGTCACGGTGCCGCTCGCCATTTCCGGCACCATCACCGACGCCTCCGGCCGGATTCTCTCCGGCCAGACGACGGAGGCATTCTGGAACTCGATCCGCCACGCGCAGCCGCTGTTCGTCGGGCTCAATTGCGCGCTCGGCGGCAAGCAGCTGCGGCCCTACATCGCCGAGCTGGCGGCCGCCGCCGACACTTACGTGTGCGCCTATCCCAATGCCGGCCTGCCGAACGCGTTCGGTGAGTATGACGAGGCACCCGCGGAGACCGCCGCCATCCTGGAGGAATATGCGACCGGGGGACTGGTGAACGTGGTGGGAGGCTGCTGCGGTACCACACCGGAGCACATCCGGCTGCTGCGCGCCGCGGTAGCGGGTGGCGCACCGCGGCAGCTCGCCGCGCAACCGGTGAAGTGCCGCCTGAGCGGACTCGAGCCTCTCAACATCGACGCCGACACCCTGTTCGTGAATGCCGGCGAGCGCACCAACGTCACCGGCTCCGCGAAATTCCGCAAGCTGATCGAGGCGGGCGACTATGCGACCGCCCTGGAAGTTGCGAAGCAACAGGTGACGAGCGGTGCGCAGATCATCGACGTCAACATGGACGAGGGCATGCTGGACTCGGAGGCCGCGATGGTGCGCTTTCTGCACCTGGTGGCCGCCGAGCCGGATATCGCGCGCGTGCCGGTGATGATCGATTCCTCCAAGTGGTCGGTGATCGAGGCGGGCCTGAAATGCGTGCAGGGCAAGGCCATCGTCAACTCCATCAGCATGAAGGAAGGCGAGGAGGTGTTCCTCGAGCACGCCCGCAAGGTGCACCGCTACGGCGCCGCCGCAGTGGTCATGGCCTTTGATGAGCAGGGGCAGGCTGATACGGTCGAGCGCAAGGTGGCGATCTGCACCCGCGCCTATAACCTGCTGACATCCAAAGCGGGCATGGCGCCCGAGGACATCATTTTCGATCCCAACATCTTCGCCATCGCCACCGGCATCGAGGAACACAACGGCTACGGAGTGGCCTTCATCGAAGCGACGCGCCGCATCAAGCGCGAGCTGCCGCACGTGCTGGTGTCGGGCGGCGTGAGCAACGTGTCGTTCTCGTTCCGCGGCAACGACGCGGTGCGCGAGGCCATGCACTCGGTGTTCCTGTATCACGCCATCGCCGCCGGCATGGACCTGGGGATCGTGAACGCCGGGCAGCTCGGCATTTACGCGGAGATCGACCCGGAGCTGCGGACCGCGTGCGAGGACGTGATCCTCAACCGCCGCGCGGATGCCACCGAGCGGCTGCTGGAACTCGCGGCGCGCTTCAAGGGCGACGGTGCGGCGCGCCGCCGCGAGGACCTGAGCTGGCGCAATTGGCCGGTCGGCAAGCGCATCGAGCACGCCCTCGTCAAGGGCATTGATGAATACATCATCGAGGATACCGAGGCTGCACGGCTCGAGTTCGAGCGCCCGCTGCAGGTCATCGAGGGTCCGCTCATGGACGGCATGAACGTGGTCGGCGACCTGTTCGGCGCCGGCAAGATGTTCCTGCCGCAGGTGGTCAAGAGCGCGCGCGTGATGAAGCGTGCGGTGGCGCACCTGGTGCCGTACATCGAAAAGAGCAAGGACGCCACGGCGCGGCGTACCAACGGCCGCATCGTGATTGGCACCGTCAAGGGCGATGTGCACGACATCGGCAAGAACATCGTCGGCGTAGTGCTGCAATGTAACAACTTCGAGGTCATTGATTTGGGCGTCATGGTGCCGTGCGAGAAGATTCTCGAGACCGCGCGGCGCGAGCAGGCGGACTTCATCGGTCTTTCCGGACTCATCACGCCGTCGCTGGATGAGATGGTGCATGTCGCGAAGGAGATGCAGCGCCAGGGCTTCGAGGTGCCACTGCTGATCGGCGGCGCGACCACCTCACCGGCCCACACCTCGGTCAAGATCGCACCGCAGTACGGTCCGCCCGTCATCTACGTAAAGGATGCCTCGCGCTGCGTCGGGGTCTGCCAGACGCTGACCCAGCCAGAGCAGCGCGGGGCGTTCATCGCCAGGATCGGCGAGGAGCACCAGCGCCGGCGCGAGCAGCATGCGGCCAAGAAGGTCAAGGTTCCGGAGCTGACGCTGGCAGCGGCGCGCGCCAACCGCCGCCCCATCGACTGGGCCGCGTACACGCCGGTACCGCCACGCGTGCCCGGCGTGCAGCGCTTCGACGACTACCCGTTGAGCGAGCTGCTCGGCTACATCGACTGGATGCCGTTCTTCAACTCCTGGGAGTTCGCCGGCAAATTTCCCGACATCCTCACGGACCCCAAGGTCGGCGAGGCGGCGAGCAACCTGTACGCCGACGCCCGCCGCATGCTGAAGACGCTGATCACCGAGCGCTGGCTCACGGCCCGTGCCGTGGTGGGCCTGTTTCCCGCCAACGCCGTCGGCGACGACGTGGAGATCTACACTGGCGATGGGCGCGATGGCCTGTTGACGACGCTGAATTTCCTGCGGCAGCAAAAGGCCAAGCCGGATGGTCAGCCGCACGAATGCCTGGCTGACTACGTGGCGCCGCGCGCGAGCAAAGTAAACGACTACTTCGGCGCTTTCGCGGTCACCGCCGGCGTCGGGATCGAGGAGCACGTCGCGCGCT
>PMHN01000332.1 GCA_003156695.1 Gammaproteobacteria bacterium | reverse complement strand
CCTACGCGTACTCGCGCGCGCGGGCCTCGGGACTGTGGCAGTTCATCCCCGGCACCGGCTCGCGTTTCGGCCTGAAGCAGGACTGGTGGTACGACGGCCGGCGCGACGTCGTGGAATCCACGCGCGCAGCGCTGGATTACCTGCAATACCTGCACGATGAATTCAACGGCGACTGGCTGCTGGCGATCGCCGCCTACAACTGCGGGGAAGCAACGGTGGAACGCGAGCTGCGCGCCAACCGCGCCGCCGGACGCCCCACTGACTTCTGGGCCCTGCGGCTGCCGCGCGAGACGCNNAGCTGCTGGCGATGAAACGCCTGGTGCGCGACCCGGGCGCTTATGGGCTGTCCATGAGTCCCATTCCCAATCAGCCGTACTTCGCGCGCGTCGCGACGCTGGGACAGGTCAACCTGAAGATTGCCGGGCAGATCGCCAATGTCAGCCCCGACGAACTCTACGAGTTGAATCCGGCGTTCCATCGCTGGGCGACAGATCCATCCGGCCCGCACTTCCTGCTGCTGCCGGTGGACTCGGCGGATGTATTCGCGACGAGCGTCGCTCAGTTGAGCGCCGACCAGCGCCTGGGCGCGACACACTACAGTGTCAATCCCGGCGATTCGGTCGCCTCGGTGGCCGCCCAGTTCCACACCACTGTCAATGTGATCCGCGAGCTCAACGATTTTCCGATCGGCCGGCTCACCGTGGGGATGGACCTGAGGGTTCCGAGCGCGGTGCCTGAGCTGCCGGCCAAGGTGGTGTTGGCAGCGGCCCGCATCGACGGGCGCGACCGCGCGGCGCGCCGGCCGCACGTGCAGATCGTGCGGCGCGGAGATTCGCTGTGGGCCATCGCCCGCCGCCATGGCATGAACGTGGATACGCTGGCGATGATGAACGGCTTGCATCCGGGGGATACGCTGCGCGCCGGGCAGCGCATCCGTCTTGCGGGCGATGGCGCGGGCGATTCCGGCCACGCACGCAGCGGGCGGCGAGTCTTCTACACCGTGCGCCAGGGCGACACCATGGTCGAGATCGCCCAGCAGTTCCAATGCAGCGTGCCGCAGCTGCGCGCCTGGAACGGCCTGGGGGCGCACAGCTCGATCCACGCGGGGCAGAAGCTGCGCGTCCACACCGTCAGGCACGGCTGACCCGTCGCCCCGCCGACAGCGCGCCACTTGCGGCATAATCGCCGCAGGAGGCTCTCAACCATGGGATTTCTCGCCGGCAAACGCGCTTTCATCGTGGGCGTCGCGACCGACCGTTCGATCGCCTGGGGCATTGCGCAGGCGATGCACCGCGAGGGCGCCGAGCTCGCCTTTTCCTACGTCAACGACAAAATGAAGGAGCGCGTGGAACCGCTGGCGCAATCCCTTGGCGCTCACCTGACCATGCCGCTGGATGTGACGGTGGACAGCCAGACGGATGCGGCGTTCGAGCGGCTTGGGCGTGAATGGGGCGGCCTCGACATCGTCGTGCATGCCGTCGCCTACGCCCCGCGCGAGGCGCTCACCGGGTCGTTTGCCGAAGCCACGAGCCGCGAGGGCTTTCGTATAGCGCACGACGTGTCGAGCTACAGCCTCACCGCGCTCGCGCGGGGTGCGCGGCCGCTGATGGCGGCCCGCAACGGGGCCTTACTCACGCTGACCTATCTGGGCGCGGTGCGGTCCATTCCCGGCTACAACGTCATGGGGCTTGCCAAGGCGAGCCTCGAGGCGAACGTGCGTTTTCTCGCCGCGGATCTTGGGCCGGAAGGCATCCGCGTGAACGGCATATCCGCAGGTCCGATCAAGACGCTCGCAGCCGCCGGGATTCCGGGATTTCGCAAGATGCTCGGCAGGGTTGCCGAGATCGCGCCGCTGCGTCGTAACGTCACGCTCGAGCACGTGGGCAACGCCGCCGCATTCCTGTGCTCGGACCTGGCCGCCGGCATCACCGGCGAGATCCTCTACGTCGACAGCGGCTTCAGCACCGTTGGCATGAGCTTCCCGCAGGAAGCCGAGGGCTAGAGCCTACTCGAAGGCCTTCGGGTTCTTGCGCACGGTTGCGGTGCGCCGCAACTCGTCCGCGTACGCCACCACGTCTGCCATTCCGTCAGTGCGCGCCTGCTGTAGCGCGCGGTCGACCTGAGCGGCCTCATCCTTCGCCGGTGGGTTGCGGACGGCCATCACCGCGACCACCGCGGCATCACCATTTGGCAGGGCCAGCGCACGGAACACCGGCTTGCCGGCGGGGCGCGGCGCTGCAAACACCGCGTCGCGAAGCGGCGCGGGTGTCGAAGGATCGCGGCGGCTGACGAAGTGGGCAGGATCGGCGCTCACGCCCAGCTGCCGCGCAACTGCGTCAAATTCAGCGCCGGCCTCCAGATGCGTGCGCGCGGTCTGCGCCGCGGCGAGAGTCGCCTGCCTGGCGCGCTCCCTGGTCATAGCGGCGACGATCGTGTCGCGCACTTCGCTCACGGGCTTAAGCGTTGGCTTACGGTGCTCGAGTACTTTCACAATCACGAGCGCGTCGTCGCCAAGCAGCACGGGCCCACCGAGATGCCCCACGGCGAGCGGCGGATCGCCGAACACCGCATCCTGCAGCGCAGGCGCCGCCCCCAGGGGCGCGGCTCCGGCTCCCTTGAGAAAGTCACGGACGTCACCCTGTTGCAGTTTGTACTCGCTCACGAGCGCCTCGAGATCCGCACCGGGCTCGCCGAGCCTGGACTGCAACTGCTCCTGGATCTCCCCGAAGCGGTCCGTCGCCCGGTCGCGCCGCAGCTGCGCCTCCAGTTCCGGACGTGCTTCCTCGAAGGACTTGCCTTTGGCTGGCTGAATCTCGTCCAGCCGGATGATGTGATAACCGAATTGGGTCTTGACCGGACCTCTGATCTCACCGACCGACATGTTGAACAACGCGTCCGCGAACGGCGCGACGAAGGCACCGCGTTCGGCCCACCCCAGATCGCCGCCGTTGTGCGCGGACCCGGGATCCTGGGAATACTGCTGCGCGAGCGCTCCAAAATCCTTCCCGGCCCTGACCTGTGCGAGCACGTCCTGGGCCAGTTTCAGTGCCGTCGCGTCGTCTTTGCCGGTGATGAGTATGTGGTGCGCACGACGCCTCTCGGGCGTCTCGAATTTTGATTTTTCCTTCTCATAGGCTGCGCGCAGGTCCGCATCGCTTAACGACACCTGCGCGGCGAGCGCCTCCAGGCGCAGCTCACCGTATTGCAGATGCGCCGATTCGGTCGTCATGAACTGCGCCTTGTGCCCCTCGTAGTACGCCTGCACGTCCGCGTCGGCTACCGGAGATGCGGGCTTGAAGCGCTCCGTCGGCAGTACAAAAAAGCGCACCTCGCGCTGCTGGTCCTCGAGATCGGTCAGGCGCGTGAGCTCTGTGGGCGTGAGGAAATCCGAAATGCGGATCCCGCCTTCGAGCTGCGTGCGCTGCAGCTCCTCGCGCAGATTGTCCTGGAAGGTCTCGAGCGGTATGCCCGCCGCGGCGAGTCGCGCCTTGGCGGCCTCCGCAGAATACTGCCCGCCGACCTGGAACGCCGGTTCGCTCTGGATGGCGTCCACGAGATCTTCGTGGCTCACCCGGTAGCCAAGGTCGCGCGTGCGTTGCGTGAGGAGGGTGTTGCGGATGAGCCCCTCCAGGATCTGGTCCTGCAACTGCGCGCGCAGCGGTGGCGGCAGCTCGGCGCCGCCCAGGCGCTGCTGCCACTGCGCCTGTTGGCGCAGCCACGCGTTGTGTGCCTCCTCGAGGGACACCTTGCCGCCGTCCGCTTCAGCGGCATAGTTGGCGCCACCGACGCTCAGGTTGACGATGCCGTAGGCACCCCAGGCGACGAACACCAGTACGATCGGTCCCAGGACTACGTAGGCGAAGGTGCCGTGCAGTCTGTCTCGAATCCTCTGAAGCATGATTGGAGCTGGCTTAAGCGCAGTGGAAGATATTGGCGGAGCGGACGGGACTCGAACCCGCGACCCCCGGCGTGACAGGCCGGTATTCTAACCAGCTGAACTACCGCTCCGAATTTGGGGGGCGAATCCTAACGGATTGATCAATAAGGCCACAAGCAGTTTCGCTCCCCCGGCGGCGGATGGGTCGTTCGTGGGCGGGCGCGGGGTAAGGAAACCTAAGCCCCTGCCACGGCTGAACACTGCCTGAACGCGCACCGCGTCAACCGATTTCCGTTTTGCGCGCTGTGCACTCTATCCTTGCGAACCGCATCGGATAGGTTATGTCGTCGCTGCGAAACGACAGGCCCGCACGGGGCGGTGCCGTCAGGCACAATGCCGCGCGAAGCAGCCCTTAAGGACAGCCGCTCATGAAGTTCATCCCCAGATTCGGATTAGCCGTGATCCTCGCCGCCGCTGCCGCCGCGCCCGCTTTTGCAGCACTCGGTAGCGATGCCGCGTCGGTGCTCGCCGACCGCGATCAGTCGCTGGGCACGCTGCACATCAGCACTGCCGCCGGCTATAGCGTGCACGAGATCATCGCGACACGCTCAGGCACCACGGTGCGCGAATATCTCACCCCGGGCGGCAAAGTGTTTGGCCTCGCATGGCGGGGGCCTTTCATGCCCAGTCTGCAGCAGTTTCTCGGCGCCTACTTCGCCCAGTACGAGCAGGCGGCCAGCGCGCCACATGCCGGACACCGGCACATGAACGTGGAGCTGCCGGGACTCGTGGTCCATTCGAGCGGGCGCATGCGTGGCTTCTACGGCCGCGCGTGGGCCCCGGATCTCGTCCCGCAGAACGTCTCCACGGACGACATCAAGTAATCGGCACAGGCAGTGAGGAAAATACCCGTGCGCAAGTACCTTGCTCTGGCACTCATCCAGGTTCTCATCCTTGCCGGCTGTGGTGGTGGCGGCGGTGGTGGCAGCAGCCCCCCCCCACCCCCCGTCAGCGCCTGCAGCGGCGCCACGAGCAGCAACGTCGAACCCATCATCGTGGATGAGGGTCCTACGGCTCTGCAGAACGCGGGGATCACGGCGGTCAACGTGGCCTACGTCAGCGTGAAGGTGTGCCTGCCGGGCTCCAGCAGTTATCAGACTATAGATCACGTCCAGGTGGACACCCAATCGTCGGGTCTGCGGATTCTGGCATCGGCACTCACCAGCATCACGCTGCCCTATCAGGTTGATAGCAACGGCAACACGATGGCCGAGTGCATCGAGTTCGCGGATGGTTCGAGCTGGGGCTCCCTCGCCACCGCGGACATTCAGCTGCCGACCTCGGGCGAGAAGGCCTCGGGAGTCGTCGTGCAGCTCATCGGCGACCCAGCCGTCGAGGACGGCCGTCCTGCGGCTGCCGACTGCCCGACTCCGGCTGAAGACACGGTTCCGACATTCGGGGCGAACGGCATCATCGGAGTGGGTCCTTATACGCAGGACTGCGGAGACGTGTGCGTGACCGGGATTCCGCTGCCGGTGTACTACGGCTGCACCACGCCGGCCACATCGGCGTCCAGCTGCACCGCGGAGGACGCGAGCCTCGCGCAACAGCTCACNNTAACCCTCTTCGCGACCGACAATAACGGCACCATCGTGGCGTTTCCGTCGGTGGGAGCGAGTGGCCTGGCTACGGTCTCGGGCTCGCTCGTTCTCGGCATCGGCACCGAGACGAATAACGTGCTCCCTGTGGGCGTCACGGTGCTTCTGGCTGATGCAGGCAATAACGCCTACATCACCGCGACTCTCGTCGGCGCGGGCTATCCGGACAGCTATCTCGACAGCGGCTCGAATGGCANNGCGGCGTTCTCGAATCTCGGTGGCACCAACGGCGACCCGCAGTCACTGGACCTCGGCCTCGCTTTCTTCTACGGCCAAAACGTGTATACCGCCGTTGAGGGCGCGACCGTGGCCGGCAATGCGGGCCCGTTCTACGCGTTCAGCGCGTACACCGCCTTCTGACAGGCGCTGAACCGCACGCTGATGCCGGCCGCGGCAGGCAGCGCCGCACCGCCTTAGCGTGGCCTCACGGGCGAAGGCGGTAACCTCCCATTTCAGGCCCCGCGCGGCGTGCGAGTAAGCGCGCTGCGCCGTGGCATCATACGAAGGATGAGCCTGCTGCAACGAATCGCCGCCTGCGCGCTGGCGCTGCTGCTGCTGCTGACCGGATACGGACTGTGGACCACGCGGGCGCCGCCGCTCACCGTAGCCCAGGCGGTGCAGTCGCAGACGACATCCGCCAACCCACCCTCGAGCGCCATGCCGGTGATCGACGAGGGCACTTTGCTCAGCGCGCAACGCCTCGCACGTCTCGCCAACACGCCCGAGGAACTGCCGTTCGCGCAGCAGGCGGTGCAACTTGCCGACCAGGAACTCGATCTGGCTTTCACCGCCGCCATGCGCCAGCTCGAGGCCCAGCCGCCGGTCCTAAGCCCCGCAGCCCTCGCCATCCAGGAGCGCTTGCAGAGCGCGCAGAAAGAGCTCGACGGTGACACCGGGGACGTCAAACGCCTGACTGCGGCGTTCGCCGCCGCGAAAGATGCGGACAAGCCGGCNNCCCAGGATCGCCTCGACCTCGCGCAATCCCAGATGGAGCTGAAGCAGGACGAAGTCCAGCAGGCGAACGAGGATCTGCTGCAGGCCGGCGGCAACGCCCATCAGCGCATCCAGATGATGCAACAGGAGCATGCTGCCGCCGAGCACGCCACCACTTCAGCAGCGGTGCCTGCGGCGAGCCCGCTCGCCGGGCTGCAGGGCATGGTGGGACGTGTGCGCCTGTGGCTCACGCTGCACGACAACNNGTTCTCGAAGAACGGCTGCCAACTGACCGGCGCGCGGGCGGCGAACGCGGTCATGCGCATGTGCTCGCCGCGGCGCAGCGCCAGGTGCGTGAAAGCGCGGCGCAGCTCGCGACGGAGCGCAAACAGATCGCCACCGAACTGGTAGCGAGCAAGGCGGCGCTGGCGCAGCCGGCGGCGAGTCAGTCCGCGCAACATCCCGCTGAGGCGAGCCGACCCGGCGCCAGCGGCACGGGTGCTTCTGCCGGTCTTCTCACGCTCACGCGGCAGGTCGCGGCCGAACAGCACCGGCTGACGCTGCGCGACCAGCGCATCAGCGCCCGGCAGCGCCTCGCCAGCATCTATCAGCAATGGGACGACGTGGTCGCGGCGCAGGAGCGCACTATTCTCCACGCCTGCCTTGCGGGCATCGCCCTGGTGCTCGGCGCCCTGCTGCTGTTGCTGTTCGCAGATCGCTGGCTCGAACGCCTGCTGGGGCGCGCGCCTATTGACCGGCGTCAGCTCGGTTCCCTGCGCAGCGTCATCGGTGTCGCGCTGCAGATCGTCGGCGTGGTCATGATTCTGCTGGTGCTGGTAGGGGTGCCGGCGCAGCTCGGTACCATGCTGGGCCTCGCCGGTGCGGGCCTGACGGTGGCTCTGAAGGACTTCATCGTCGCCTTCCTCGGCTGGTTCGTGCTCATGGGCAAGAACGGCGTGCGCCTGGGCGACTGGGTTGAGATCAACGGGGTGAGCGGCGAGGTGATCCAGCTCGGCATGTTCCACACCGTGCTGCTGGAGACGGGCAACTGGACCGACGCCGGCCATCCCACGGGCCGGCACGTAACCTTCACCAACAGCTTCGCCATCGAAGGGCACTACTTCAACTTTTCGACAACCGGGCAGTGGCTGTGGGATGAGATTTCGGTGGCGGTGCCATACGGTAAGGACGCGCACGCGATCGCGGCTGCCATCGAGAAGGAAGCCGTGGCGGCCACCGCCGACAGCACCAGCCAGGCCCAGGCGGAATGGCGGCGCGCCTCCAAAGGCCAGCGCGACGCCAGCGTCTCGGCGGACCCGGTCGTCGCCGTGCGCCCGACTGGTGGCGGTGTGGAGATCGTGGTGCGTTACGTGACCAGTGCGAGCGAGCGTCTCGCGGTGCGCTCACGGTTGTACCAGGCGGCGGTGCAGCTGCTCGCTCAATGAGCGCCCGCATGCCCGCCTTGTTCGTCGGTCACGGCAATCCGATGAACGCCCTGGATCGCAACGACTGGACGCGCGCCTGGGCCGAACTGGGTGCACGGCTGCCCGCGCCGCGCGCCGTGCTCTCGATCTCGGCCCACTGGTACGTGCCCGACACGCGCGTCACCGCGATGCCAGCACCGCGCACCATCCATGACTTCGGGGGATTCCCGCGCGAGTTGTTTGCGGTGCACTACGCGGCACCGGGGGACCCCGCGCTTGCAGCGCGGGTTCAGCAGCTGCTCGGGCCCCTGCCTGTGCAGGCTGACCACAGCTGGGGCCTCGACCACGGCACCTGGTCGGTGCTGTGTCATATGTACCCGCGCGCCAACGTGCCGGTCGTGCAGCTGAGTATTGATGAGAGGCAGCCTGGCAGCTTTCATCACGAGATTGGCATGCGCCTGCGGGCACTGCGGGAGGAGGGAATCCTCGTCCTGGGCAGCGGCGATGTCGTGCACAACCTCCACACCTACGCCTGGGGCCGGCACCCGCGCGAGCCCTACGACTGGGCGCAGCGCTTTGAAGCCGATGTGCGCCAGCGCCTCGAAACGGGCGATACACAGGCGCTGGTGGACTACATGGCGGGAGGGCAGGATGCGCAGCTGTCGGTCCCAACGCCCGAGCATTACCTGCCCCTGCTCTACGTTGTGGGCGCCAGCTTCCCCGGGGAGCGCCCGAGCTTCCCGGTCACCGGAATGGATGGCGGCTCGGTGTCGATGCTCGCGGTACAGTTCGGCTAATCGGCTAAAATGAATCGACTGGACTCGGTTTTGCAGTTCTTATAAAAGCCTTAACGTTTGTTAAGACGTGTGGCTGTTATGGTACGCCTCCATCCCCTGGGCGCGTCGGTGGAGGGAGGCCTGCTCGCCTCCGCACAGACGACGTGCGACCGTGCCGCATGGCGGCGCTTGAATCAACACGGCATCCGAACGCCTTTACTGTGGCCTAGCTCATGAACGACGAAAACCGTTTCCCTGGCCCCAACCTTACCGATTCAGGCGCGCGGCCCGGGTGGCGCGAGCGGCTGCTTACGCGGCGCGTGCTCGTCATCGTCGCCGTCCTCGTCGGCCTGGTGATCCTGGCGTGGCTCCTGACGCCGAAAGCCTCGCACGCACCCAGTGGGCGCTTCGGCAGCGGTGGACCGATGCCGGTGGTGACTGCGACTGCCAAAACCGGAGACATGCCCATCACGCTCATCGGCCTGGGCGCCGTGACGCCGCTCGCGACGGTCACGGTGCAGAGCCAGATCTCCGGCCAGATCATGCACATTGCGTTCAAGGAAGGTCAGACGGTCAAGGCAGGCGACCCGCTGATCCTGATCGATCCGCGGCCGTACCAGGTGGCGCTCGAGCAGGCGCAGGGCGCGCTGGTGCGCGACAAGGCGCTGCTGGACAACGCTCACATCGATCTGAACCGCTATCAGACGCTGTGGACCCAGGATTCCATCGCCGAGCAGCAGCTCGCCACGCAGAAGTCGCTCGTCGTGCAGGACGAAGGCAATGTGAAAACCGACCAGGGCCAGATCGATGCGGCGAAACTGAACCTCGTCTACTGTCACATCGTCTCGCCTATCCCCGGCATAGTCGGCCTGCAGCAGGTGAATGTTGGCAATTACGTGACTCCGGCGGAGCCCAACGGCCTGGTGGTGATCACGCAGATTAAGCCCATCACGGTCGAATTCACTCTGGCGGAGGATGAGATTCCGCCGCTGCTCAAGCAGCTGCACGCGGGCCGGACACTGGCGGCCACCGCCTGGGACCGCAACAACACGCAGCAGCTCGCCAGCGGGACGCTGCAATCGGTCGACAGCCAGATCGACCCCACCACCGGCACGATCAAGCTCAAGGCAATCTTCCCCAACACGGACGAGAGCCTGTTCCCGCAGCAGTTCGTGAACGTCGTGCTGCTGCTGGATACCATGCACGGCGCGACACTCATTCCGCAGGCGGCGATCCAGCGCGGCGCTCCAGGTACCTACGTGTACCTCGTCAATGCGGACCAGACAGTGAGCGTGCAGAAAGTCACGCTCGGCCCGGGTGATCCGACCAACATTGCCATCACGCAAGGGCTCCAGCCCGGTGCAATCGTGGTCGTGGACGGCGCCGACAAGCTGAAGGACGGTGCCAAGGTGCTGCTGCGTCAGCCCGCGGGCGCCGCCGGGCCGGCCAAGGCCAAGGGCCAGCAGGGCCAAGGCCAGGGCGGCCACCGGCACAAGCCGTCCAGCAGCGACCAAAGCGGTAGCTGAGTCCGCCAGCCGCATGAACCCGTCCCGCATATTCATCCTGCGGCCGGTCGGCACTTCGCTGCTGATGGTGGCGATCCTGCTTGTCGGGATCGTGGCGTACGGTTTCCTGCCGCTCTCTGCGCTGCCGGAAGTCGACTACCCGACAATCCAGGTGCAGACCTTCTATCCGGGAGCGAGCCCGGAGGTCATGACCTCCTCGGTCACGGCGCCGCTGGAGGTGCAGTTCGGACAGATGCCCGGACTGAACCAGATGTCCTCGACGAGCTCCGGGGGCTCCTCCGTCATCACGCTGCAGTTCAGCCTGAACCTGAATCTCGACATCGCCGAGCAGGAGGTCCAGGCGGCGATCAATGCGGCCGGCAACCTGCTGCCGTCGGATCTGCCCGCGCCGCCCATTTACGCCAAGGTGAATCCGGCCGATGCGCCGATCCTCACCCTCGGGATCACATCCACAACGCTCCCGCTGACGGCGCTCGAGGACCTCGCCGATACGCGCATGGCGCAAAAGATCTCGCAGATCGAAGGCGTGGGACTGGTAAGCGTGAGCGGCGGCCAGCGTCCCGCAGTGCGCATCGTCGCCAACGTGCGGGCGCTCGCAGCCTACGGCCTGAACATCGACGACCTGCGTACGACCATCGGCAACGCCAACGTGAATTCGCCCAAGGGCACGCTCGACGGTCCGGCGCGCTCCTGGGCACTCAACGCCAACGACCAGATCCAGGATCCGCGCGACTACCAGACCATCATCATCGCCTACAAGAACGGCAACCCGGTGCGCCTGTCAGACGTCGCCGAGGTCGTCAACGGCGCCGAGAATACTTATCTGGCCGGCTGGGTGAACAACACCCCCGGCATCATCCTCAACATCCAGCGCCAGCCCGGCGCCAACGTGATCCAGGTCGTCGACCGCATCAAGAAGCTGCTGCCGGATCTCTCGGCGACGCTGCCGCAGGCGGCCAATGTGGTGATCCTCACCGACCGCACCAACACCATCCGCGCCTCCGTGCACGACGTGGAGTTCGAACTGTCGCTCGCCGTGGTTCTGGTGGTGCTGGTGATTTTCCTGTTCCTGCGCAGCATCCCCGCAACATTCATTCCGAGCCTCTCCGTGCCGTTGTCGCTGGTCGGGACGCTCGCGGTCATGTACCTGGTCGGCTTCAGTCTCAACAACCTGTCGCTGATGGCGCTCACCATCGCCACCGGCTTCGTGGTCGACGATGCCATCGTCATGATCGAGAACATCTCGCGCTACATCGAGCAAGGCATGGCGCCGCTGGAGGCCGCGCTCAGGGGCGCAGGCGAAATCGGCTTTACCATCGTGTCCCTGACCGTATCCCTGATCGCGGTGCTGATTCCGCTGCTGTTCATGGGCGATGTGGTGGGACGCCTGTTCCACGAGTTCGCCATCACGCTCAGCGTAACCATCGTCATTTCCGCGGTGGTCTCGCTCACCCTCGTGCCCATGCTGTGCGCGAAGCTGCTGCGCCACCATGAGCCGGGGGAGGAGTCGGGCATCGCGCGCTGGTCGAATGAGAAGTTCCAGGCGCTCATCGATCTCTACGGTAAGGGCCTGAAGTGGGTGCTCGATCGCCAGCCGCTCACGCTCATGGTGGCCATCGCCACCCTGGTGCTGACCATCCTCCTCTACGTATTCATCCCGAAGGGTTTTTTCCCGGTGCAGGACACTGGCCTGATCCAGGCGATCACCGAGGCGCCCCAATCAGTCTCCTACGGCGACATGGCGCAGCGTCAGGCGACCATGGCGGCGGCGATCCTGAAGGATCAGGACGTCGTGAGCCTGTCGTCCTTCATCGGCGTGGACGGCACCAACATCACGCTCAACAGCGGCCGCATGCTGATCAACCTCAAGCCCGTCGATGCCCGCTCCGCCTCCGCCAGCGACATCATCCGCCGCCTGCAGAAGGAGACCGCGGACGTCACCGGTATCTCGATCTACATGCAGCCGGTGCAGGACCTGTCGATCGACACCACCGTGAGCCGTACCCAGTACCAGTTCGTTCTCGAGGACACGAACCCGGCCGAATTCAACACCTGGGTGCCGAAGCTGGTCGACCGGCTGCAGCAGCTGCCGCAGCTCGAGGATGTCGCCAGTGACCAGGAAAACCAGGGGCTGTCCGCGTACCTCACCATCGATCGCGATACCGCCGGGCGCTTTGGCATCACGCCCGCCACCGTCGACAACGCGCTCTACGATGCCTTCGGCCAGCGCATCGTCTCGACCATATTTACGCAATCGAACCAGTACCGCGTGATCCTGCAGGCCGACGCCTCGATGATGGCCTCGCTCGACTCCCTCAGCACCATCTACCTGCCGTCGGCCACGGCGGTCGGGGGACAGGTGCCGTTGACGGCGCTGGTGAAGGTGTCAACGCTCAGCGCGCCCTTGTCGATCGATCATCTCGGCCAGTTCCCCGCGACCACCGTGTCGTTCAACCTCGCTTCGGGAGCGGCACTCGGGGATGCGGTCGACGCCATCCGCAAAGCCGAAACCGACATCAACCTGCCGGCGAGCGTGATGACGACCTTCCAGGGCGCGGCGCTGGCATTCCAGGCGACCCTCGGCAACGAGATATTCCTCATCATCGCGGCGATCGTCACCGTCTACATCGTGCTGGGCGTCCTGTACGAGAGTTTCATCCACCCGATCACCATCCTCTCGACGCTGCCCTCGGCCGGCGTCGGCGCGCTGCTGGCGCTCCTCATCGCACGCGATGACCTGGGCGTGATCGGCATCATCGGCATCATTCTCCTCATCGGCATCGTGAAGAAAAACGCGATCATGATGATTGACTTCGCGCTCGTCGCCGAGCGCGAACAGGGCATGGCGCCGCGGGATGCGATCTACCACGCCTCGCTCCTGCGGTTCCGGCCGATCCTCATGACCACCATGGCGGCGCTCCTGGGCGCACTGCCGCTCATGCTCGGCACGGGCACCGGCTCTGAGCTGCGTCACCCGCTCGGTATCACCATCGTCGGCGGCCTGATCCTCTCCCAGATGCTGACGCTGTTCACGACGCCCGTTATTTATCTGTACTTTGACCGCCTGGAGCGCCGCGTGACCGGCTGGCTCGGAGCCACGACCAGCGGATCGCCGGCAGAATGAGCCCCTCGGACCCCTTCATCCGCCGCCCTGTCGCGACGACCCTGCTCTCGATCGGGGTGGCGCTCGCCGGGGCCATCGCCTACTTCAAGCTGCCGGTGGCACCGCTCCCGCAGGTGGATTTCCCGACGATCTCGGTATCCGCGTCGATGGCCGGGGCCAGTCCCGACGTCATGGCGGCGACCGTGGCCACGCCTCTCGAGCGGCATCTGGGCCAGATCGCCGATGTGACCGAGATGACCTCCTCGAGCTCCACCGGCGCCACGCGCGTCACGCTGCAGTTCGGCCTCGACCGCGATATCGACGGCGCCGCGCGCGACGTCGAGGCGGCGATCAACGCGGCGCGCGCGGATCTTCCGACCGCGCTGCGCAGCAATCCGACCTACCGCAAGGTGAATCCGGCGGACGCGCCGATCCTGATTCTCACCCTGACCTCCCAAACCCTCACCGCCGGGCAGCTCTACGACGCCGCCGACACCATCCTGGCGCAGAAGCTGTCGCAGGTGAGCGGCATCGGCCAGGTGACCATAGGCGGCAGTTCCCTGCCCGCGGTGCGTGTCGAGTTGAATCCGAGCGCGCTCTTCAAGTACGGCATCGGGCTCGAGGACGTGCGCGCGGCGCTCGCAGCGGCCAACGCCAACACGCCGAAGGGCTCGATCGACTTCGGTGGCCGGCGCTACCAGCTATACACCAACGACCAGGCGAGCAAGGCGGCCGAATATCACGACATGGTGATCGCCTACCGTAACGGCGCGCCGGTGCGTCTCTCAGACGTCGCGGAAGTTCAGGACTCAGTCGAGAACATCCGCAACCTGGGGTTAGCCAACGGTAAGCCGGCGGTGCTCGTGATCCTCTACCGTCAACCCGGCGCCAACATCATCGACACCGTGGATCGCGTCATCGCCCTGATCCCGGCGCTCAAGGCCTCGATTCCCACCGACATCGACATCAAGGTCGCCAACGACCGCACCGTCACCATCCGCGCCTCGCTGCACGATGTCGAGTGGACGCTGGCGCGCTCGATCGGGCTGGTGATCATGGTGGTGTTCCTGTTCCTGCGCAACTGGCGGGCTACCCTGGTGCCGGCGGTGGCGGTGCCGATTTCGCTCCTCGGCACCTTCGGGGCGATGTATCTGCTCGGCTACAGTCTTGACAACCTGTCGCTCATGGCGCTCATCGTCGCCACCGGTTTCGTGGTGGATGATGCCATCGTGGTGCTCGAGAACATCACGCGCCACCTGGAAGCGGGCATGCCGCGCATGCAGGCCGCGATCCAGGGCGCGCGCGAAGTGGGCTTCACCGTGCTGTC
>PMHN01000363.1:2497-3719 GCA_003156695.1 Gammaproteobacteria bacterium | reverse complement strand
GTGTCGCTGCCTTCCGGCGGCAGCATCGTCGTCGACTACACCGAGGCGCTGGTGTCGATCGACATCAACTCCGCGCGTGCCACGCGCGGCAGCGATATCGAAACCACCGCGACCAACACCAACCTGGAAGCCGCGGACGAGATCGCGCGGCAGCTGCGCATCCGTGACATTGGCGGACTCATCGTCATCGACTTCATCGANNTGGATCGCGCCCGCATCCAGATCGGGCGGCTGTCACGCTTTGGCCTCCTCGAGATGTCGCGTCAGCGCCTGCGCCCCTCGCTCGGGGAAACCAGCCACATGGTTTGCCCCCGCTGCGTGGGAATAGGCAGTATCAGGAGCGTCGAATCCATGACGCTCGCGGTGCTGCGCCTGATCGGCGAAGAGTTGCGCAAGGATCGTACCGCGCGGGTGATCGCGCAGGTGCCGGTTGCCGTGGCGACCTACCTCATCAACGAAAAGCGCGAATGGCTGCGCACGCTCGAGGACAAGACCGACGCGGAGCTGATCATCGTCCCGAACGAGAACATCCAGACACCCGGGTACTCGATCAAGCGTGTGCGCGATGATGAGATGGATTTACCCGAGCACAAACAGGCAACCTACCTCATGCCGACGGCTCCGGAAGTCGTCGAGCCCGGCTCCGCCCAGGACAAGAAGCCACAGGTGGAACCCGCCGCGGTTGCCACGCTGCTGCCGGCGACCGCGGCCCCGGCTGCCCGCACTCCTGCCCCGGCGCGCGCCNNGGAGCCGCTTCAAACGCCTGCTGGCCGGCGAACCCGCCCCGCCGGCAACCCCGACGACGCAGCCGGTCGCGGCCGCAACAACGCCGGCGCGCTCCGAGCATAGCCGTGACGGCGGCCGCCACCGTGACGGGCGCCGCGAGCCCTCGCGCAACCCACGTTACGCGGACGGCGCGCGGCGCGATCGCGGCGACGGACGCCGCAGTGACAACCGCGACCGCGATCGCAACCGCGATCAGGGTCGGGATCGGGACCGCGGGCGCGACCAGGGCCGCGGCAACCGTGAGCGCACCGCGGAACGCGGCCCCGAGCGTGGCCCCGAGCGCAGCGCCGCCCCGCGCAGCGAGATCCAGCCGGGCAATGAGGCGGTACATCGCACAGAGCCGATTGCCGGCACGCCGGGCCAGAGCCCGTCGGGCGTCGCAGGCGAGACGCACGGTGAGCGCCCCGAGCGCGGCGAGCGGCGTGGCCGACGTCGC
>PMHN01000363.1:0-2431 GCA_003156695.1 Gammaproteobacteria bacterium | reverse complement strand
CGCGCCGAGCGCGAGCGACCGGCGAGCGAAGCGCCGGTCGAGCGTGAGTACGCGTCCGAAGCGCGTGAACCTGTGGTGCGGGCGGAGCCCGTTCCGCTTGCCCATTTCGAGCCGCCGCCGGCCGCACAACCCGGCAGGCCGCATGTCGTGTGGTCTTCCGCGCCGGAGAAGGATGGAAATCGCGGGACGGAGGAGTAGCGCCCGGCGCGCGAACGTTGCAGGTCAGGCCACGCGGACGCGCTGGCGTAAATGCGTGAGCAGCCCACGCGTTGCGGCTTCGACCAGGTCGAGCACTTCCTCGAAGCCGTTCGGNNCGGCGCCCGGCGCCGCAGCACGCGCAGATTGTCCTCGTCCATGGCGAGAATCAGGTCGAAGTGCCCGAAGTCCGCGGGCTCGATGACGCGGGCCCGCAATGCCGCGAGATCGTAGCCGCGGCGCAGGCCGGCCGCCTGTGTGCGTGGGTCGGGCGGCTCACCCACGTGGAAGTCGGCGGTTCCGGCCGAATCCACCTCGAGTCGCAGCTCCGGGGCTTCGCGCGCCGCGAGCGTGCGCAAAACCCCTTCCGCGGTCGGCGAGCGGCAGATGTTCCCGAGACAGACGAACAGGATCCTCAAGGGATCCTATCTGGCGCTGTAGCCGCGTCCCTGCAGACACGCCATCATCGCGCGCTGGTAATCGGCACGCTGCGAACCGGGCTGACCGGGCTGACCGGGCGGCGCGCCGCCTGAGGGCTGCGTGGGATCAAACCCCGTCTGGGACGATGCCCACTTGTGGCACTCGTACTTGTCCGTCGCCTGCTGCTCGTCCGACTGGCCATTCTGGGGATAGATAAACATCTGGTCGCCCTGCGGCGGCGGCGGTTGTGGCGCGTCAGTCGTGGCGCCCTGGTCGTTCGGGGGAGCGACGACCTCGTAGCCGCTTTGCGAGGCATCCCAGCTGTAGTAGGTGTCGTTCGCGTAGTAGTACGGGAATCCGCCGATCCACAGCGTGGTGTAGAACGGCGGCAGCACCGGAACGAACACGCCGAACGGCGCGCCGACGATCACGAAATTCGGCCCGCGCGGGGCGTACCAGACGCCGCCTGAGTAGAAGAACTGCCCGCCGGGTCGATTGAAGGCCACCGCCCCGGTCGGCAGGCCCCGCACCATCGCGCCACGGTCCGGGTAGTAGTGGTTGTGGCTATAACGCGCATCGAAATGCTGCGCGCGACCGCCGCGATCGAAACCCGCACCGCCGCGGTCAAACCCGCCGGCGTGTTGGTCGCGGTCCTGCGCCGCCGCGGCGGCCAGTGCCGTCGCGAGCAGCAGCGCGCCGCAACCCTTAACCCACATACGCTTATTCATAGCTGTCACCTGCCCCGATTCATTTTACGCTGTAGCCACGCCCGTCAAGGCACGCGCCGAGTGCGCGGCGGTATTTCGCCGCCTGCTGTTCCTGCGCCGCTGCCGCGCGCCGATCGCTCACGACCACAGTACGGGTCTGCTGCGCGTTAGCAGCATCGCTCGCGTTGCCGATCGCGCCGCCAACCACGGCGCCCGCAAGGGCCCCCGGCGCGGCCTGCCAGCGCGGGGAGATCGCAGCGCCGATCACCGCTCCGGCGATCGCACCAATAGCCGTCCCCGTGCCTGGCGGCGGACCCGCCGACACGACCTGTACGCGTTCATGCGGCGGCACGCCCGGTGCACTGGGATCAAACCCCGTCTGCTGGGTGGCCCACTGGCTGCATTCGTAGTGATCGCGATCCTGCTGTTCCGGCGGCTGGCCGTGCAGCGGATACGCGTACACCTCGACATTCGGTGGCGGTGCCGCCGGCGGCGGCGGAGGCGGCGCCGGCCGGGGTGCGGGCACCACGCAGCCAGACAGGAGAGCCGCCATGCAGGTCATGGCCGCGGCGGCCAGGGCCGCGCGCCGGATCGTTTGGGTTCGGTTCATAATCGTGCGGTGTTCCATTGATTGAAGCGGGTGCTGCTCGCGAAACGCTGATTGCGGGCTCGCGGTTGACAGTTCAAGACCTTGTACGTCAGCCAGCACTGGATTTGACGCGCTGCGCCCCGGCGAGTTCCGGTCAGGCGCCCAGGCCGGGTGGCACTGTGAACAATTGTTAATGTCCCAATCCGATGGTGCACGTAAGTGTAGCGCTCATCCATGTCGCTGGGCCATTTGCGCCCTGACACGCTCAAGATCTGCGAGCGTGTTCACGTCCGGTCCGGGACGCTCCGCGGCGTCAGCGACACGGATGTCGAAGCCGTCCTCAAGCGCCCGCAGCTGCTCGAGCTTCTCGGCGCTTTCCAGGGCGCTGACCGGCAGCGCCGCCAGGCGCAGCAGCGCTGCCACGCGATACGCATAAATGCCGATGTGGCGCCGCGCGCCATGCAGGTCGCGCTGGCTGGCAAGACCGGCGGGCGCGCCGTCGCGATTCCAGGGAATGGGC
>PMHN01000008.1 GCA_003156695.1 Gammaproteobacteria bacterium | reverse complement strand
AAAGGCGTGATGGTTGTTGTGCAATTCTTCGCCGCCCAGCAACAAGCCCCAGGGAACGAGGTTGGTGGCGGTGGAGGGCATCTCGAAGCTGCGATAGCCCACCGCGTGTCCGAGACCATTGATGACGCCGCCCGCAAAGAACGGCTGCGCCACCATGTGCACGGCGATCATGATGATGCCGACAGCGCCGAATAACAGCAGATGCGCCACGATGAACAGCACGATCCCCAGGTACGGATAAGCGCTGTAAACGTGCCGCTCGAGCCAGTCATCGGGCGTGCCGCGGCCGTAATTCTTCAGCAGCTGCGGATCGCGGGTCGCGTCCCGGTACAGCTCGAAACCTTCGAACAGTACGCGCTGCAGGCCGAACACGACCGGGCTGTGCGGATCGCCCGCCTGGTCGGCGTGCGCATGGTGAGCGCGATGCACCGCGACCCATTCCCTGGTGACGGCCCCGGAACTGAACCACAGCCAGAAGCGGAACACATGTCGCAGCGCCGGATGCAGGATCAGGCCGCCGTGCGACTGGTCACGGTGCAGATACAACGTCACCCCGAGAAACATGCTCTCGATGGTGAGAAACGTCACCAGGACATAGCCCCACCAGGGCAATGCCAGCACCCCGTACGCGCCAAGACTCATCCCGATGTTCCCCCTCGGTTTGTCATGCGAGTCTGGCGCGGAAGGGTACGGCAAAACCGTGATCCCGGGGCGATTTTCTGCCTTCCCGGGTACCGGTTTCACACTTTCGCAATGCGCCGTCCCCGCGGCGGCTTACACCACCAGCACGATCTTGCCGATGTGGGTATCGGACTCCATGAGCTTGTGTGCGCCGGCGGCGTCGGCCAGGGGAAAGCGCGCGTGGATAACCGGTCTTAAACCCCGCGAGGCAAACAACGGCCACACCTTCTCGCGCAGTGCCGCGGCCAGCCTGCCCTTGTTCTCCACCGACTGCGGTCGCAGGCTCGAGGCACTCAGCGTCAGGCGCTTGACCAGGAGNNGTTCGCAGATCGATTTCCGCCTTGAAGCCGCCCTGGGTTGCGATCACCGCGATGCGGCCATCAACGGCGGCCGCGGCGATGTTACGCGCGACGTAATCGCCGCCGACCATGTCGAGGATGACGTTAGCGCCCTTGCCGTCTGTGGCGCGCAGCGTCGCCTCGACGAAGTCGCCCTCGCGGTAGTTGATCGCAAGATCGGCTCCCAGCTCCCGGCACGCGGCGCATTTCTGCGCGCTGCCGGCGGTGACGATCACCCGTGCCCCGGAGGTCTTGCCGAGAAGAATCGCCGTGGTGCCGATGCCGCTGGCGCCGCCATGCACCAGCAGCGTCTCGCCACTGCGCAGTCGCGCGCGTTCGAACACATTCAGCCAGACGGTAAAGAATGTCTCCGGCAGCGCTGCGGCTTCCTCGAGACTTAATGGCGCCGGCACCGGCAGGCACTGCGCTGCGGGCGCGGTAACGTACTGCGCGTAACCCCCGCCGGCGACGAGTGCACATACCTTCGCGCCCATGAGCGGTTCGCGAACCCCGGCACCCAAACGCACCACTTCGCCTGCCACTTCCAGCCCGGGAATGTCGGTGACGCCGGCCGGCGGCGGATAAAGGCCCTTGCGCTGCAGGACGTCCGGCCGATTAACGCCCGCGGCCGCGACCCGAATCAACACTTCACCCGAGGCGGGTTCGGGCACCGGACGCTGCACGGCGCGCAGCACCTGCGGCGGCCCGGGCTCGCGGATTTCCACCGCCGTCATGGTCGACGCAGTGGCAGTGTTCGTGGGTCCGCGGTCTGACATATGAAGTGGCGAGTCTAGCGTCAGTGCGTAACATCCGCCCGCACTGGTGCCTGCACTGCCAGCGTCCCCGAGCGCCCCGCCACCGTCCCGGACACGATGCGGCAGTGCGGCAGATTGCCAGTCAGCTGCGCGGCATAGCTCGCCAGATCCGTCAAACGCCGGTCACGCTGCCGCCAGGCACGCAGCAGTCGCTCGAAGGCGCCAAGGTACGCCCCGCCTTCGAGCTCGGCGTGCAAGGTGAACACCTCGTCGCGCCCACCGGGCTCGGCGGTCGCGGCGAGCAGATGATCCACGGGATCGGCACCGCGCAGGTCGGTGCGGCCGATAAGCTCGTCCATTGTTGGCAGCGTAGTGGGCAACTGCGGGACCGTACCGACCCCAGGATCCAGCACCGGTAGGAACGGCCCGGTACCGCGGGTATCCGAGGCATAGCGAAAGCCGAGCTCCTGCTGCAGCGCGGGCACGTAGCGGTTCATCTTCCAGCCCGCGGCCCCGTGCACCTGCGGCGCGCGCCCGAACACTTCCGTGAACTGATCGCGGGCGAGTGTCAGCTCGCGGCGTGTCCACGGCTCGCTCGCCTGCCCCACCCCATCCTGCCAGCGCACGTGGTCATAGCAGTGCACGCCCACTTCGAAGCCCGCGTCGCGAACACTGCGCATCACATCGCCTGCGCGCGCGCCGATCTGCGGACCCGGCAGCAGAGTGCCGTAGAGCAGCGTGCGCCATCCGTAATGTGAGACGACGGAGGTGCGGCGCACCTTCTTCAGAAACCCGGGGCGCAGAGCGCGCTTCAGTGCGCGCCCCGTGTGATCAGGGCCGACGCTGAAGTAAAACGTCGCGCCCGCGCCGAGCGCGCGCAGGACAGTCATGATGCGCGGCACGCCTTCCAGAGTGCCGCGCAGGGTGTCGACGTCGACTTTGAGCGCCAGTCGCAATCAGGCCGCATCCACCAGGGCGCTCGCCGCGGAGAGATTCGCCTGATAGGACTCCAGCACGCGCCGCACGGCGACGCTCATGTCGATGCTCGGCGTCCAGCCGAGTTCCGCGGTGGTGTTGGCGATCCACGGCACGCGGCTCTGCACATCCTGATAGCCCGCACCGTAGTACTTCTTGGCCGACACGTCGACGAGCTGCACGCGTGCAGCGGCTGCCGCGTACGCCTCCATCGAGCGCGCGCTCTGCAGCATCACTTCAGCAAGCTCGCGCACCGAGAGATCGTTATGCGGGTTGCCAATGTTATAAATCTTGCCCGAAGCGATGCCCTCCTTGTTGGCGATGATGCGCATCAGGCTATCGATGCCCTCCGAGATGTACGTGAAGCAGCGGCGCTGCGCGCCGCCGTCGACGAGCTGGATGTTCTCCCCGCGCACGATATTGCCGAGGAATTGCGTGAGCACGCGCGAACTGCCTTCCTTTGCGGTGAGCATGCGATCAAGCCCCGGGCCTATCCAGTTGAACGGCCGGAAGAGCGTGAAGTCGAGCCCCTTCTCTCCGTACGCCCAGATCACCCGGTCGAGGAGCTGCTTGCTGCAGGAGTAGATCCAGCGCGATTTGGGGATGGGGCCCAGGACCAGATTCGAGTCGTAGGGATGGAACTCGCGGTCGGCGGACATGCCGTAGATTTCGGAAGTCGACGGGAAGACCACGCGCTTGTGATATTTCACGCATTGGCGGATGAGCGGCAGGTTGGCCTCGAAATCGAGCTCAAACACGCGCAGCGGATCGCTGATGTAGGTCGCGGGTGTGGCAATCGCCACGAGCGGCAGCAGCACGTCGCACTTTCTGATGTGGTATTCGACCCACTCGCGGTTGATCGTGATGTCGCCCTCGAAGAAATGAAAGCGCGGATGGGAGAGGAGCTGCGCGACCCGATCGCTCTCGAGATCCATGCCATAGACATGCCAGTCCGTCGCGCGCAGCACCGCTTCGCTCAAATGGTGGCCGATGAAGCCATTAACCCCCAGGATGAGGAGTTTCTTCATATTTGAAGTGTCCTTCTTGACGTGTTCGTCGCGAGTGTGAGTGCGGTGTCGCCGTAATGAGCGCGGAAAGCTTGCGCATCGAGCGGCTTGGTGTTGAGTATGAGACCTGTGATCTGCAGCCTCAGGCCATCGCTGCAATCCAGATACAGGCGTCCGTCTTCCACATACAGGCACGGTGCGAGTCGCGGGTGCGCGCTCTTCTCACCGCACCAGTGCGAGCCCGCGAAAGTCAGTCGCTCGGAGGGTAGATCAATGAAGGCGCCGGGGAAGGGCGGC
>PMHN01000056.1:12040-19910 GCA_003156695.1 Gammaproteobacteria bacterium | reverse complement strand
CACTCAGACCCTGCAGGATGACCCGTACGTCTTTGCCGAGCACCTCAGCGTCGAGACGGAGAACGGCATCGTGAGAGTGCGCGGAGTAGTGATCGACCCGAGTGATCTGCGGCGGGTTTTGTTCCTTGCGCGGCGCGTCGCGGGCAGGCGGCGGGTGATCAACGAGATTGAGCTGCAGGCACTGTCGGCTGATCATGACTGAGGCTTCGCGCGCGGCCTGCGTGCGACGGGTGGCGCGCTGCTGCGGCGCCTGTGGTATAGACTATCGCGTCTACGAAAAGGAGAAAGAAATGGCCTTATCGCCAGTCATGAACCGTGCGACGTGCGCGGGATTTGCAGTGGCGCTGTTATGCGGTCTGGCGGCGTGTGCAACGGGCGCTGGCAAGACGGACGCTCAACGGCAGACCGATAAGGAAACTTCCGCGCGTGTACAGGCCGCGCTGGATGCGGACAAGGAGCTCTACGCCAAACACATCACCGTTCGGGCCGACAACGGCGTGGTACGTCTCAGCGGTTATGTCTGGGATCCACCAGACATCACGGAAGCCAAGATGGTTGCCGAGTTGGTCGAGGGCGTCTCCGAGGTCGTGAACGACCTGGAACTGCAGCGTAACGGGGTCGACGACTCGGGCGTGTCGCGCTGACTCGCAGCGTCCTCAGGCGCGCGAGAGCGCTGGCCCTGAATGTGACACATCCCTCCAAAATGTAATCGATTGGCGGCAGCTATGTTGAAGTACCTCCGCCGTCTGCCCCTCTTCGCCCTGCTTCTCTCGCTGTCGCTGGCGGCGACTTGCCCGGCCGCACCGGGCACGCCGTCGCCGACACAAATGGATCGCGATCTCTTGGAGGTCACGATTCCGCAGCTGCAGCAGCTCTACGCCGCGAGGAAATACACGGTCACGCAGGTGGTGCGCTGGCACCTGGCGCGTATTCACCGCTACAACGGCATCTACCGGGCGATCGAGACGCTGATGGAATCCTCCGCGCTGGCGACGGCGGCACGCGAAGACCAGGAGCCGGCCGGTGGCAGTCGTGGCCCGCTGTGGGGCGTGCCCATGATCATCAAGGCCAACACCAGCATTCAGGGTGAGCTCACCACTGATGGCTGGGAGGGCTTCACGATCCGCGGACATGAGCTCATTGCGCCGCGCGACGCCGCCATTGTCGCGAAACTACGCGCCGCGGGCGCCGTGATCCTCGGCCACACCAACATGCCGGATTTCGCGAATTCCGACACCAACCGCAGCAGCTCCTTCGGCCGCACCGGCAATGCTTACGACGTGCGCTTCTCACCCGGCGGTTCTTCGGGCGGCACGGTGACCGCGGTGACGAGCAATATGGCAGTACTGGGTAACGGTACGGATACCGGTAACTCGATCCGCATGCCCTCGGCCACCAGCGGTGTAATCGGCGTCTTTCCCACGCGTGGCCTGGTCAGCATCGCCGGTATCGCACCACTTGACTGGCTGCTCGACAATACCGGGCCGATTGCCCGCACCGTGACCGATGCGGCCATCGCGCTGTCGGTGATGGCCGGACCCGACCCGCTGGATCCGCGCACCAGCGAAGCCGCTGGTAAGGCGCAAAGCGGTCCGTACACGCGCTATCTGGATAAAGACGCGCTCAAGGGCAAGCGCTTCGGCGTGCCGGCGTTCATCCTCAACGGCGCCGGCATTCCATTTCACGGCGTGCCGGCGGCGGTGCCCGACAATCTGGCGATGAAGCAGGCAGTCGAACAGGCTATCCCGCTGCAAGCCGCGACCCGCGCGGCCTTCATGAAGGCGGTCGAGGAACTGCGCGCGGCGGGCGCGATGGTCGTCATCGATGACTCCATCCTGCCCGAGAGCTTCGCCCGCAGCGCGACCCGGGTGGCCACCTATCCGTACGTGCGCGAAGGCTTCGATCTGTTTTTGCAGCATTTCGGCCCCGCCCAGTACCACTCGACCGCCGAGTACTCACGCGTCGTCGGCATGCCGGTGGGAGCGCCGGTGATCGGCACCGAGCCGCTCAATGCGCAGTTCGCAGACATCACCATCCGGCAAGCGAGCCTCGAGAGCGATCCGCAGGCCGCGGCAAACTATTTCGGACCGCGGCAGCAGATTCTGCAGACCTATCTGGAAACGATGGACCGCCTGCACCTTGACGGCTACGTGTATCCGGCGATCCAGATGCCGCCGGTAGACGAGACCATGCCGCAGGACGGTCGTGTCAGCGAGGGCCCGCACTCAGCCACCAGTTGGGTCAACATGCTGGGCGTGCCAGCGGTCGTGGTCGTGGGCGGGTTCTATCCAGGTGGCTTGCCGTTCGGACTGGAATTCTCGGCGCGGCCGTGGAAGGACGGCGACCTGCTGGGCTACGCGTATGCCTGGGAGCAGGCCACCCACCACCGCCATCCGCCTGCACTGGTCGACAAGGGGTTGCTGCCGGATGTGCCAGAATGACGCCCGTGACGCTCCCGAACCCATCACCCGCTGTTGAGAAAGTTTTCATCTCCGCCGAATCGCTGCTGCGCGATTCGCTCGAACTCGCCATGCAGATCGTACGCAGCGGCTTCAAGCCCACGTTCCTGGTGGGGATCTGGCGCGGCGGCGCGCCGATCGGCATCGCGGTCCAGGAAGCGCTCGAGTATCACGGCGTGCACGCCGATCACATCGCCATCCGCACCTCCTCCTACACTGGCATCGACAAACAATCAAAAGTTGTGCGGGTACACGCGGTGGACTACCTGGTCTCGCACCTGTCTTACGAGGATGAGCTGCTGATCATCGATGATGTTTTCGATTCCGGGCGCAGCCTGGACGCGGTCATCGCCGAGCTCGCGCGCCGCTGCAAGCGCAATCTGCCGGACAAGATCCGCATCGCGACGGTGTACTACAAGCCGGAGCGAAATCGCAGCTCACTCAAGCCGGATTATTTCGTTCACTCGACCAATGCCTGGCTGGTCTTCCCGCACGAGATCCAGGGACTGACGCGCGAGGAAATCCTGGCGCACAAGCCGGTGGACGAGAGCTTCTTCAGCCCTTAGTCCCTTGGCCGAAATCGCCTCGCAGCGATTTCGGCGGACAGCGGCCGCGTTTCCGCTGCACCTGCAGCTCATCAGGCCTCGGCGCGCGCGGCAAACGCGCGGATTTTCGCCTGCCACTCCTGCTTCTTCGAATCCGGCAGCAGCGAAGCTTCGATGGAGTTGCAGGCGAGCTGTGTCACGTCCACCTGCGACAACCCCAAGGCGCGCGACACTTCCAGGTAGTTCTGCGCGACGTAGCCGCCGAAGTACGCGGGATCATCCGAGTTCACGGTGACGCACAGGCCGCGGTCGAGGAGGCGCTTGAGGTTGTGATCCTCCAGGCGCGCAAAGACCCGCAGTTTCACGTTCGACAGCGGGCATACGGTGAGCGGCACGCGCTCGCGCGCCAGGCGCGCGACCAGGTTGTCGTCCTCCTCGCAGCGTACGCCGTGGTCCACGCGACGCACCTGCAGCAGGTCCAGGGCCTCCGTAATGTACTGCGGTGGTCCCTCCTCGCCGGCGTGCGCGACGGTGAGAAGCCCTGCTTGGCGCGCGCGGGCAAACACGGCCGAGAATTTTGACGGCGGATTGCCGCTCTCCGCTGAATCCAGCCCCACGGCCGCGATCAGCTCCTTGTAGGGAAGCGCCTCTTCGAGTGTCGCCATGGCATCGGCGGCGCTCAGGTGCCGCAGAAAACACATGATCAGGCGATGGGTCACCCCCAGGCGCGCCTGCCCCTCGGTCAGGGCGCCGTGGATGCCGCGAATGACCGCCTCCATGGGTACGCCGCGCGCGGTATGGGTCTGCGGGTCAAAGAATATTTCCGTGTGCACGACGCCGTCGGCGTGCGCCCGCTGGAGGTAGGCGGAGGTAAGTGCGTGAAAATCGCTCGCATCACGCAGCACCGCAGCGCCCGCGTAGTAGACATCGAGAAATGACTGCAGATTGTCGAAGTGATAGGCCTCGCGCAGCGCCGCCACCGATGGATAGCGCAGCGGCAGCGCGTGCTTGCGCGCCAGATCAAACACCATCTCGGGCTCCAGCGTGCCCTCGATGTGCAGATGCAGTTCCGCCTTGGGAATGCCGCGGATGAACGCTTCACTCGGTGGCATGGCAGGAGCAACGTAGCATGAAACGTGGACTGCGCACGATCCGCGGCATACGCCAGCTACAATGTCCGCCACCGCATCCGGCCACAAAGCTTCCCGGGGAGTTCCACACATGATGCTCACTGCCTGCCGCCGGCGCAGTCTTTACGGCGCGCTGCTCGCCCTCGCCACGCTCCTTGCCCTGGGTGCGCCCCACACGTGTCCCGCCGGCAGCGCTGATGCCGCGGCGCGGCGCAAGGTCATCATTGATCAGGATGCGTTTGGTCCGGCCGGATCGAATATGCAGGCGATTCTCATGCTCATGCAGGCGAAGGACGTCGAGCTCCTCGGCATCACCATCCCAAGCGGCGACGGCTGGCGCGACGAGGAAGTGAGCCACACGCTGCGGTTGCTTGAGATCGCGCAGCGCACGGAGATTCCGGTCTATCCGGGGGCCGTGTTCCCGCTCCTTAATACGCAGGCCAGGACAAAGCGCTGGGAGGACCTCTACGGGAAACTCTTTTATAAGGGGGCATGGACCGAGAGCTGGCCCAGCGAGGGCGCGGTGCGCCGCACGCCCTACCATGCCGATCCTTATCTTGTTCCCGCCTCCCCGGCTGGTACGCCTACGATCAAGGCGCAGCACGAGAGCGCGGCCAGCTTTCTCAGCCGCGCAGTGCACGAGTTCCCCGGCCAGGTCACCATCATCGCGGCCGGGCCGCTGACCAATCTCGCCCTGGCTTCACGGCTGGACCCGCAGTTCGCCGCACTTGCGAAGGAGCTCGTGTTCATGGGCGGCAGCTTCAACCCCATGCCGGCGGATAATCCCTTTGCCGCCGAGTACGTGAACGCGACGCGGCGCGAATTCAACATGCGTTTTGATCCGGAGGCGGCCTCCATCGTGCTGCACGAGCCGTGGAAGAAAATCACCGAGGTGCCGATCGACCCGACCACCAGGACCTTCTTCAAGCCGGAATTCATCCGCGATGTCGCCACCGGACAGGCGCCCTTTGACGCCTACCTCGGCAAGTTCGGCCAGTCGTATCCCCTGTGGGATGAGCTCGCGGTCGCGGTGTGGCTGGATCCCTCGATCATCAGCAGCTCAAAGAAGCTCCTCGTGGACGTGGACACCAGCTTCACCGCCGGCTACGGCGATACGCTTAGCTGGGCCGAGGGTGAGGGACCGGGCTTGGGCGAGCGGCCGGTCACGGTGGTGCTCGATGCGGACGTGCCGAAGCTCGAGCGCCTGGTGATCGGCCTTCTCAAGGCGCCGACGCCACCACACTAACCGCCAGTGGGAGACCTGGGTGCCCGTGGATTACACCTTACGACTCGCAACCCTGGACGACGTTCCGGCAATCCGTGAGCTGATCGCGCGATCGATACACGGGCTCGGCGCCGCGGACTATACGCGCGCACAGATCGAAGCCGCCCTGCAGGGCGCTTTCGGCGTGGATACCGCACTCATTCGCGATGGGACACTCTTCGTCGCCGAAACGCGCGCCCGGGAGGTTGTCGCGTGCGGTGGCTGGGGCCGACGGCGAACCCTATTCGGCAGCGACGCTCGTGCCGGGCGGGACGAGACCTTGCTCGACCCGAAATCGGATCCGGCCAAGATCAGAGCTTTCTTCGTCGACCCGGCGCACGCCCGTCATGGGATCGGGCGCGCGCTGCTCACGCGCTGCGAAGCGGACGCGTTGCGGGCCGGATTCTCCGCGCTCGAAACGATGGCGACGCTCCCAGGCATGCGGCTCTACAGGCAATGCGGATACGTCCCGGACCCGACGATTGAGCATCCGCTGCCGGGCGGCCTCACCATCCGCTTCATACCGATGCGTAAAACGCTCCGCCCTTCACCGTAACGCGGCAACCTATTCGCCGTAGGGCACCCAGATGTTCTTCACCTGGCAGGCATGGTCCAGATACCAGCGCCCTGCGGCTCCGGGCCCGCTGAAAAAATCGATGTCGCGACCCTCGTTGGTCCAGGTCTGCTTGAGGTTGCCCACTGACAGACGCTTGGCCGTTGCACACAGCTCCCGGCTCCCGTGGCACCAGAGCGCGTCCACGTCGTCGTGCTCGGCAAGCACCTTCAGGAGCTCCGCGGGCCGTCCGCTCACCATGTTGATGACACCGGCAGGGACATCACTGGTATCGAATAGCTGATAAAGATCCCCGGCAATCAGGGGATAGCGCACCGAGGGTACGGCGACGAGCGTGTTGCCGGATGCGACCAGCGGCGCCACCAGCGACAGGAACCCGAGCAGCGGCGAGTGCTCCGGGCAAATCACCCCGACGGTGCCGAGTGCCTCGTTCATGGCCATGGCGATATTGCGGCCGGGCGGGGAATGGACCACGCCTTCATACTTGTCCGCCCACGCGGCATACGTAAACAGCCGCTCGATGCCGAGCTTCACTTCCGCGGCCGCCTGCTTGCTGCCCACGGCAAGCGCTAGCCGCGCTGTGATGTCCTTACCGCGCTGGGAAAGATTTTCGGCGGCGTAGTACAGGACCTGCGCGCGGTTGTGTGTACTCGTCGTGCCCCACCTTTCCGCGCGCCGGGCCGCCTCGACGGCGTTGCGGATGTCCTTACGGTTGCCGAGCGGCGCCTCCCCGAGCAGCACGCCCTTGACGCTGCGACACTCGAAGCTGTACCCCGAGTCGGGGCGCACCTGCTTGCCACCGATGTACTGCTTGACCGTGCGGTCGATCCCCGTACGCATCCCGTGCGTCTCTGCCTTGCGCTCCACCCTGGCCCGCCGTTCGACCGCACTCGCGCGCAGGAGCGGCGCCTTGCGAAACCAGACCGGCTCGAGGTACTCGCGCATTCCTTCCCCGCCGCCTTCGCGGCCAAAGCCGCTTTCGCGGTAGCCGCCGAAACCGCATGCGGCGTCGAACAGGTTGGTGCTGTTCACCCACACCACGCCCGCCTTGATGCCTGCGGCCACCTGCAGTGCGAGGTTGATGCTCTCGCTCCACACGCTGGCGGCCAGTCCATAGGCCGTGTTGTTGGCGAGCTCGACCGCCTCGCCCGGGGTCCTGAACGTCATGGCCGCGAGCACCGGTCCGAAAATCTCCTGCTGCGCGAGCATCGAGGTCGGGTGAACGTTGGTGAAAAGCGTCGGCGGATAGTACAAACCGCGTGCCGGCATCGGCAGCTCCGGCTGCCAGCACGAGGCGCCGTCCGCGACCCCCTGCGCCACGAGCCCCTCGATGCGCTGCAACTGCACGGGCGCGACGATCGCACCGATATCGGTCGCCTTGTCGAGCGGTGCTCCGACCCGAAGCTTCGCCATACGCACCTTGAGCTTGTGCGTCAGGCGCTCAGCGATGCTCTCCTGCATCAAGAGGCGCGAGCCTGCGCAGCAGACCTGCCCCTGGTTGAGCCAGATCCCGTCTACCAGTCCCTCAACGGCGCTATCCAGATCCGCATCCTCGAACACCACGAAGGGTGATTTCCCCCCGAGCTCGAGCGAGAGCTTCTTGTGTGAGTCTGCGGTGGCTTTGCGAATCGCACGCCCGACTTCGGTCGAGCCGGTAAAGGCGATTTTGTTGACGCCCGCATGCACCACCAGCGCCTCGCCAGTCGTGCCGTCGCCGGTGACAATGTTCACAACCCCGGCCGGCAAGCCGACCTCGTTACACAGTTCCGCAAACGCGAGTGCGGTGAGCGGGGTAAATTCGGCGGGCTTGAGCACCACGGTGTTGCCGGCAGCAAGCGCGGGCGCAATTTTCCACGCCAGCATCAACAGCGGGAAATTCCACGGGATGATCTGGCCGA
>PMHN01000056.1:4109-12018 GCA_003156695.1 Gammaproteobacteria bacterium | reverse complement strand
CCGCGAGTGTTTCTGCACCTGCCGGGCGAGCGCGTACAGAAACCGGGCGCGCGCGTGGGGCGCAAGCGCCTGCCAGGGGCGCAGCGCCGCACGCGCAGCCTTGACGGCTGCATCCACGTCTCTGGCGCTCCCCTGCGCCACGTCCGCGATCTTCTCACCCGTGGAGGGGTCGCGGCTCTCAAAGTACTTGCCGTCCGCAGGTGCTTGCCAGCGGCCGCCGATGAAATGCCGGAAACGGCGTTTGTGCGCATCCAGCCACGCGAGCGATGCGGCCGGATCTTCCGGCGCGGCCCCGTAGTCAAGTGCGTGAAACTTCTCGGCGAGCGTCGTGTTGGGCATGGATCAGACCAGAGGCTGGCGGTAGGCGGCGGCGTAGCGCCCGCTGCCGTGAAAGGACAATTGTCGCTCGATATCGCTGAGCATGCTGCTCGCGCCGAGCCGGAACAAGTGCGGCGTGAGCCACGGAGGCCCGAGCTCCTCTTTCATCAGCGTCAGCCACTCGAGCGACTGCCTGGCGGTGCGGATGCCGCCCGCGGGCTTGAACCCCACCGTAACGCCGGCGCGCTCGGCATAATCCCGAATGGCGCGCGTCATCACCAGACCCACTGGCAGCGTGGCATTGACCGCTTCCTTACCGGTGGAGGTCTTGATGAAATCNNGCGCCCGCCATCATGGCGACGAGGCTCGCCCGACCGACGTTGCGCAGCGTCGCGAGGTCCCCGGTTCCGAGGATCACCTTGCAGTGCGCCGTGCCGCACGCCTCCTTGAACGCCCGCACCTCATCGTACAGGCGCTGCCATTCGGCGCCGAACACATGCGCGCGCGTCACGACGACGTCGATTTCCTGGGCACCCGCCGCCACCGAGCTGCGAACTTCCGCCAGGCGCTCCTCGAAGGCATTCAGTCCCGCCGGAAATCCCGTAGATACGGCGGCGACTTTGATGTCGGTTCCTTCCAGGGCACGCCTGGCCGTTGCCACGAACAGGTGATACACGCACACGGCTGCCACCTGCACCGGCAACTGCTCGATCCGCAGCTGCGCCTTCACCTCCTCGGTAAGTGGATTGCGCGCCTTGGCACACAGACGGCGCACGCGCTCGTGCGTATCGTCCCCGGAAAGGGTCGTCAGATCCATGCAGGTGATGGCCTTCAGGAGCCACGCGATCTGCCAGTCCTTCTTGACCGTGCGTCGCGTGACGAGGGTGGCGGCGCGGCGCTCCACGGCGCTGGTGTTGACACGCACTTCGTCGATCCACTCAAGATTCAGCGGCACGCCGTGATTGGCCGTCGCCTCAGCCACCTGCAGCGCACCGCTGCGTTCGGGAGCGTCGCTGCGCGGCTGTACAGACCTCCTCATGCGCCTCCTCTATCTACAAGGTGCGCGCCAGCACGATGAGCGCGAGGCCACTTAAGAAACAGGCAAACATCGCCGTCAGGAGCTTCGGCGTGCCGGCCGGAGCGGTGCGAAACTCCTTCCAGATGAACACACCCCAGAACGCCGCCACCATGGTCGCGCCCTGCCCCAGGCCGTAGGAAATCGCAAATCCTGCGCGTCCGGAGGCGATGAGGTTCAACGACATGCCAATGCCCCAGATCACCCCGCCAAGTATGCCGGTGAGGTGGGTGTTGAAACCGACCTTGAAGTAGTCCGCGAACCCCACCGGGGTGCCGATGAACGGCTTCTTCATGGCGAACGTGTTCCAGATGAAACTGCTCAGGAATACGCCCAGCGCGAATATGAACACTGCCGCGTACGGCCCCATCTTGCCCGCCTCGGCATGCATGGGGTCCGTATACATCGCCGCCGCGACGAAGCGGTAGAACATGCCCATGAAAATGCCGCACGCAACCGACAACACGAGTCCCCTGGTGCTGATGCCGGCCGCCGCTCCCGGGAGGCGGCGATACGCGACCGCATCAAGGACACNNCCCGGCCGCCACGGCCCAGCGACTCCGCGCGCTGTAGCACCGGGCCAGCACCACCCCGCCGGCCAGCAGCGCGCCGTTACCGACCGGGGCGGCGAGGTAATTCACGATGACCCCGATCAGCAGCGCCAGCCCGATTCCAACCGGAAAGGCCACCGCCATGCCGGCGATTTCAATCGCCGCCACGAGCAGAATGTTGGCGAGATTGAAAATTGCTCCGCCGAGAAGCGCCGAGCGAATGCTCGCGCCCGAAGCCTGCGACAGATCCGGCAGGAAGGCGCGGCCGAGTGCCCCGGAACTGCCGAGCGTGAGCCCGAGCACCAGCGTCAGCAGCAGCACTCCCAGGGTGTAATCCCAGTAGAACAGCTCGAAGCGCCAGCCCTTGCTGGCAAGCTTGCGGGTGTTGGCCCACGAGCCCCAGCAGAACATGGTGATCACGCACAACACGACGGCCAGGGAATAGCTATGCACGACGAACATGAGTTGGATCCTGGAGAGTTGTTGTCAGGTTTTAGCGGCGCGCCGCGACCATTGCGCTTCAAAGGCGGCACGCTTTGGAAATGACTTCTGCGTTCCCACGCCCGTCGTGGACATCGCGGCGTAGAGGTTGGCGCGCGCGACGGCGTCCTTCTCAGCCAGGCCCTCGGCAAGGAACACCGCGAAGCTGCCGATAAACGCATCCCCTGCGCCGCTGGTGTCCACGGCCGTGACCGGGAACGCCGGCACGTGCGTGCTGCCGGCCGCACTCGCCAGAAGCGCCCCGCGCGCGCCGAGCGTGAGCACCGCCCGTTGAAAGCCCTTGCCGATGAGCCCCGCGGCGCACGCCGCGGCCTCCTCAGGGGTGTGCACCGCGTGGCCGGTAATGAGCTGCGCCTCGGTTTCGTTGGGAATGAAGTAATCGGCGGCGGTGAGATTCGCCAGCTCCGCGGGAATTGCCGGCGCCGGGTTGACGATACAGCGGATCTTGTTGGCGCGCGCGAAGCGCACAGTGTGATAAATGGTCTCGAGCGGGATTTCGAACTGCAGGATGATGGTGTCCACGCGCCGCAGCTCGGCCGCGGCCGCGTCCACGTCTGCCGGCAACAGGCGATCGTTGGCGCCCTTCACCACGATAATGCGATTCTGGCCGTTGGGTTCGACGAAGATCGGCGCCACCCCGGTCGAGACGCCCTCGCTGACCCGCACGTGCGTGGTATCGATTCCGAAGGACGCGAAATTCCGGATGGTCGCCTCACCGAAAAGGTCGTTGCCGACCCTCGCGACCATCAGCACTTCCGCGCCGCACAGTCGCGCCGCCACCGCCTGGTTGGCTCCCTTGCCACCGAACCCTAGGTCAAAGCTCTTGCCGAACAGTGTCTCGCCGGGCCGCGGGAACACATCGGTGAAGGTCGTCAGATCCGTGTTGGCACTGCCGACGACCGCAATCCGCGCTGCATTGCCCATTAATTCCTCCTGACCGAGTCGCGCTCGATGAGCGTCACATCGAAAATCGTGCGCTGGCCGGAGATCTTCTCACCTGACAGGCGCTGCTGCATCAGCTGCACCGCCTTGGCGCCGATGGCGCCGACGGGTTGCGCGATGGTCGTCAGGCGCGGCGTCACCACGTCCGTCCAGCGGATGTTGTCGAAGCCGGTGATGGACACATCCTCCGGCACGCGCACCCCGGCTTCCGCGAGGCAGCGCATGGCACTGATGGCGATCAGGTCGTTGCCCGCAACAATCAGCGTCGCCCTTCCGCGCCGCTGCAACGCCTTGAGCGCCGCGGCGTTGAGAACTCCATCGAAGCCAACCACCACCTCCCACGCGACTTTGATGTCGCGCGGGAAGGCCTCGACAAAACCATCGCGCCGCTGCCGGGCGCTGGCGAGGTTCTGCGGCCCGGACAAGAGGCCCACGTGCGTGTGGCCCATGCGCAGAGCATAGGCTGCCAGAAGGTGCCCTCCCATCACGTAGTCCGAGTGGACCACGGGAAATCCCGGACGCGGACGATCAATCAGGACCACTGGCCGGGTCGCACTGTGCAGGTACGGCGGCAAACGCGGTCCGACCGGACACCAGATGATCCCGTCGACCGCGTGCTGCATGAGCAGCGCGAAACCATTCGCTTCCCCTTCCGCCCTGCCCTGGCTGTCGACGAGACAGACGAGCAGCCCGAGGCTGCGTGCTGTGTTCTCAACGGCTTGCGCTAGTTCTGGGAAAAATGGATTGGTCAGATCGGGGAGCACGAGACCGATCGCGCGCGTGCGGCCGGTGCGCATGGCCTGGGCTGCGCGATTGGGCCGGTAGCCCATTTTATTGGCGGCGCGCAACACTTTCTGGCGGATCACGCGCCCGACGTTCGGGCGGTCGTTGAGCACATTGGAAACCGTGGCGACCGATACGCCAACGGCTGTGGCAATGTCTTTTAGGGTCGCCATGTGCGGCGCCCGCTCCCCAGCTTCAGGACGAGCGCCACTACAGGCACCACTGATGAGGCGGCGCGCGGCGCGGGACTTTGGCGGCACGCCGATCCCTTTACAGTGACGGTGTGCGTGGTGTAACGTTTCACCGTCCGTAGTGTAACGTTTAACTAGGCAGAAACAACGCTTCGACGCGGGTCCAAATCACAAACAGGTCAGCGTGCCCGCGTGGAGCTGTTCCGCGCGGCGGCGCACGGGGAGGGTCGCGATGGAAATCACCATTTCGTGGTCACCGGCTATGCTGCGTTGCGCTATTGAGTACCTCGTGCGTCGTAGGGGCGCGCATCACCTGATCCTTCCGGCAGCCGTTTGCGTCTGCGCTACGACGCTGCTGATGGCGGCGGGCGTCAGCTATGCCGCAGACAACTCCGGCGAGGCGGACACGGCGGGCACTGGGACCCTGGAAGAAGTGGTCGTGACCGCCACGCGGCGCGAGGAGCGTCTCCTCGATGTGCCGGTGTCGACATCGGTCCTGAGCGGTGCACCGCTGGATGCACTTGGCACCGCCGGCCAGGACATCCGCCAGCTCGCATTCGCGGTGCCGAGCCTGAACATCGAGTCGTCCAACGGACGCACCTTCCCGCGCTTCTACATCCGTGGCTACGGCAATACCGACTTCACTTCGTTCGCTTCCCAGCCCGTCGGCCTGTACTACGACGACATCGTCCAGGAAAATCCCGCACTCAAGGGCTTCCCGATCTTCGACGAGGCGGATGTCGAGGTGCTGCGCGGGCCGCAGGGCACCGTCTTCGGCCAGAACTCGGTCGGCGGCACGCTGAACATCATCACCGTGCAGCCGACCCTCGATGCGGTCAAGGGCTACGCGGATGCCGAGTTCGGTTCGCTCGACCTCGAACATTTTCGCGGCGCCGTCAACCTGCCAGTCTCCAGTACGCTCGCGCTGCGCTTTGCCGGCGATTTCGACAGGCAGAAAGGCTACGTCACCGCCACCGCCATCCCACCCGGGGATTATCGCCTCAACGACACCAATAACTATCACGTGCGGCTCTCCGCGCTGCTGCAGCCCAACGATGATTTCTCGCTGCTGGGTTCGATTGAGTACGCGAAAGTGGTGCAGCACGAGCCGGAGAGCAAGAACGTCCTCGACCCGAATCCTGATCCCCGGCAGGAGACGAGCGATTGGCCTGGCGTCTACGACAATGAGCAGACGATCGCGACGCTCACCGGAACATACAATTTCAACGCGATGACGTTCAAGTCGCTGTCGAGCCTGCAATACATGAACCAGGGCGGATCGAACTCGGAGAGCGGCCTCACGATAGCGCTAACGACGCCGATTTACGGCGGCGAGAACGACCAGTACGTGACGCACCAGAACTATGCGGTGACCCAGGAGTTCGACCTCAGCTCGAAGCCCGGCGGCCGCGTCGACTGGGTCGCGGTTGCCTTCTTCATCCATTCGCGCGTCACCGATGCGTACTCGCAGTANNAGTACTTGCGCAATGCCGAGGAGCCCAATGCGCCCGACACGATCGGACTGCCGGATCCCGTCGCGGAAGCGCTTGCGACGCCTGAACTCGATGCCGGCACGCTGTATTTCGAGACTCTGAATGCGCTGCGGCGCACCTCGGTCTCCGGCTTCGGGCAGGCCACGTACCATGTTACGGATGATCTGCGCGCCACCGCCGGGTTTCGCTATACGGACGACAGGAACTCCACCTTCCTCGACAACTATTTCGGAGACCCGAGCATCGGCGGCGGCCTTGTGCACCTGAGCCAACACTCATCCAAGCTGACGTGGAAGGCCGGGGTCGATGAGCAGATCACCCCCGACAACCTGCTCTACGGCAGTATCTCCACCGGCTACAAGCCCGGCGGCGGCAATCCTGGCACCGCGCCCGCCGTCGTTCCGCCCAACTACGCGCCGGAGACGATTACGGCGTTCGAGGTGGGCTCGAAAAGCTCGCTGCTCGACCACACCTTCCTCGCAAATCTCGCCGCGTTCTACTACATCGACAAGAACATGCAGTATCACGCCGAGGACTTGATCAATTTNNTCGACAACCTGCCGAAGGTCACGATCTACGGCTTCGAGGGCGAGTTCACTGCACTGCTGCCGGCCCACTTTCGCATCGATGCTTTTGTCACGGCCGAGCATGGTCGTATCGCGACTCACATCGAAACGATCGACAACCTGGCCGGCAATGCCGCCAACAGCGAATTTGCGGCGCAGTATGGCGAGACGGCGTTCATCGATGCCGAGTTCGGTATCCCTAATCCGGCCCTGCCAAACGGCCCGGCGCTGCTGACGGCGTTGCGCGCCAAGGGTTACCGCGATGTCTATGGCAACGCGCCGCCAAACCTGCCGCCGTACATGGCGACGCTGGCATTGTCGCAGACGACGAAGTTCGGCAACGGCTCGAGCCTGCTGTCACGCTATCAGCTCCAGTACCGTGATCAGTACGCCGATACGGTTTTCGGCAACTCGTTCTACTACACGACGCCGAGCTACGTGATGATGAACCTGTTCTTCGATTACACATTCGCGAACCGCCAGCTCGACCTGACGTTTGGCGTCTCGAACCTCGCGGACCGTTCCGAGGTCAGTTACCGCTTCACGAATCAGTACGGCGGCGAAACGACGCAGAACTGGTTTCCGCCGCGCGAATTCCGCATCGGCATCGGGTATAAGTTCTAAGTGCGACCAGCAACGGAGCGAATGATTCTTCTCTTCTGAAGACTCATCAGTTTCGTGTGCCGCATGGGCGATGGGGGATGGCCCCCCGAGGGCGGTGCGCGCGCGCGCGGCCTTGATCGCCGCAGATGCTGCCGTGGTTCAAGGATCACGGTCGTGGGCAATTCATGGAAAGGCGCTCTCTTAGGGCGTCAGGTGAGTGTCGAGAAGGTGAAACTGAGGCGATGACCGGCCTGAAACACGGCATCCGCGCGAGCGTGCGCGTCGCGTCGGCGCTCGCCGCCGCCTGGGTTCTTGCCGCCGACGGTGCATCGGCCGCCGAGGTTACGGCGCTGGCGATCATGTTGCCGGAGGAGCCGACCGATTTCGGCTGGAATCAGCAGGCCTTCGCGGCGGCCAAGACCGTGGCCGCGAAGTATCACCTTAAATTCACGCCCGCATCGGGACTCGGCTACGGCGACGTGCGTTCGGAGCTGCGCGAGCTCGCGGACGACGGGGCAAGCCTGATCATCGCGCATGCAAGCGGCTACAACACGGCGGCGCTCGAGATCGGCGCAGAGAAGCATGTGCCGGTCGCGATCGTCGACCGTCCCAAGGACAGCAAGCCCGGCGCCGTCGCGGATTACACCTTGTCGGGACGCGAGGGCGCGTATCTTGCGGGCGTGCTTGCAGGTAAGACGACTCGAACGAATGTCGTCGCCATCGTCGTTGCGGCCGAGTCGCCGCCGTGGAACACTCAATCGGCCGCGTTTGCTCAGGGCGTCCGGGCGACGCAGCCCGGAGTCAAGTTGCTCTATGCGGTGATCGGACCGGCTGCGTATGCCGACGTCGCCGGCGGGCGCCGCGTCACGGAAACGGCAATCGGCGC
>PMHN01000056.1:0-4087 GCA_003156695.1 Gammaproteobacteria bacterium | reverse complement strand
TGGTTCATTGATCAGATCGGCGATAAGTCGTCGATCGACAAGGGTCACCTGCTCTCATCCGTGATCTGGAATCTCGTGCCGGTCTATTCGGCGATGGTCGAGGATCTCAAAGCCGGCAAGTTCGGCACGCACGCCTATTCCATTCAGCTCAGCGACGACTCGGTGCGCCTGCTGCACTCCAAGTATATTCCCGACGACGTCTGGGCAGGCATCGAAAGCGTACGCACTCAGATCGTCGGCGGCAAGCTCAAGGTCGATCCAATTTGGGACGCGCTCTCGGTGCGTGCGATGATGACCTCGGTGGTGGCGCCGCCGAAATGAGGGGGTTCGATTCATGACCGACACCAAGGTTCATCTGCTCGACGGTGGGACGCTCGTGATCGATGGCTTTCACGCCTTTTGGAATCGCGGCCCCGCCGGCGAGGTGCGCTTTCCCTGCTACAGTGTGCTCATAGAGCACGCCGACGGCCGCTATATATTTGACACTGGCTACGATTTCGACCACGTGATGCGCGTGCTGCCGTTCGAAAAGCCCATCCAGGAGAAGTCGCAGACGCTGCCCGGGCAACTCGCGAAGCTGGGCTTGAAAACCGGCGACATCAATTACGTGATCAACTCGCACTATCATTTCGACCATTGCGGCGGCAACAAGTATTTCGGCGAAGCCTGCACGCTGTGCCACGCCAAGGAATTGGAGGCCAGCGGTAACTGCCAACCTTTCGAACATTTGGGCTATTCGGATATGAGTTTTGCGCCGGCCCTCGCGGCCAAGCGCGGTCTAAAACTGCCTCCCGATCCGCTGCTCGATATGTACACGCCGAAGTTCGAAACGGTGACCGGGGATCAAGAGATCGCCAAAGGCCTGTGGTTGTTCGAGACGCCGGGCCACACCGCAGGTCACTACAGCTTGCTGGTCGAGCTCAGGAACCGGCGCCCGATGCTGTTCACGGCGGACGCGTGCTATAGCAAGAAAAACCTGGACATGATGTGCATTTCGAGCTTCCACCTGGATCCCACTGCGAGCCTTGCGTCGATGAAGCGCTTGAAGGCGCTCGCGGAGTAGCACGACGCCGAGCTCTTTTTTTCGCACGACCTGGAGAGCTTTGCGTCCTATCGGACCGGAGCCGACTTCTATTCCTGAATGGGCCTACCAGCGGACCATGCCGGCGTCGACGTTGAGTGCCTGGCCCGTGATCCAATGGGCCTCCTCCGAGGCGAGAAACGCAACGGCCGGCACCACATCCTGCGGAACGCCGTGACCTTTGATGGCTTGCAGCATTTCGACAAAATCGAACGCATCCTTGTGCGGGGTTTGCTGCACGCCCTCCGTATCGATGAGCCCCGGGCAGATCGAATTGGCGGTAATTTTATAGGGACCGAGTTCGGTCGCGAGCGCGCGTGTAAACGTGAGTACGCCGCCTTTCGAGGCCACGTAGTGCGCCATGTTGGGCGTGCCCGCAAAGATCGAGTTCGAGCTGAAATTGACGATTCGGCCATAACCGCCGGCGCGCATCATTTCGGAGCCGGCCCGGCACATAAGATAGAGTCCGTCGAGATTGACGCGCATGACGCGACGCCATTCATCGAAAGTGAGTTCATCCCATTTGACGAACGGAACGATCGCGGCCACATTGATCAGGACGTCGAGCTTTCCCGCGCTGCCGGCGACCGCCGCAAACAGCTTCGCAACCGAGTCCGGATCGCCGATGTCGCATTGCAGTGCCAGAGATTGTCCGCCGATTTCCTTGGCCGTGGTAGCCGCGCCCGCGCCATTGACGTCGACCGCGATCACGGTCGCACCTTCATCTGCGAGCCGCAACGCCACCGCCTTGCCCATGCCGCGGGCCGCGCCGCTGATGACCGCCGTACGTCCGATGAATCTGCGCATCGATCTATCCCCCATGGTGCATTGAAGCGGCGTGATGATAACCCGCAGAGTCGCTGACTTGCAGGACTCGGACGGCCAATGCGCTACGGCTGATCAGGCTCGTGCCCGTTTTCTAATGGCCCAGTTACCCGGACTGACTGAGTAGCTCCAACTTGATTGGATAAGTTTGGTTGGACCACCACTGTGCTACATAGAGTGCCCCACTAGCATCGGCATACACATCGTGCGGGTGGCTTAACGTGTAATTGAATACCTCCAGCCCCTGCAGGTTCCCGTTGACGTAGGCTGGGGGTTTGCCACCGACTACGGAAACGACATGATCGGCGCCATTGAGAATGAGGATCATGCCGTTCAAACAGGCGATGGCCAAATGATCATTTAGGCGGCCGCCTCGATATCCCCCAAACCGGGCGACGTTGGCGGGCAGCGGACAATTTTGTCCGTCGCTATCTACCGCGTCCGACAGTTNNGAAGAGTTCGCCGTCCGGCGAAAACCATTTCAGCATATTGTGGCCGCGATAAATTGCGCTACATGGCAGGCGAGGCACCGGGAGCGCTTGTACTTCGGATGTTATCAAGCGCAATAAATGGGTTGCCTATGCCCACCTTCTGCTGAGGCGGGCGTGACAAAATCGGTGTCGGCGGCCCGAGCGGGAACTAGACCGAGGCAACTCTGCTGGTCGGGGTGTCGCAGCGACACCATCCATTCCGAGCCGCCATGGTATTCCTAGGCCTCGCCGGCGCGAGCTCTGAAAAATGATGTGGAACACACGGCCGCTGCGTTCGAGAACACTTTAGATCAATCGATCGCCACGACTCCGATACCCAGCGTAGCCCTACAGCGACGATGAAGGCTATGAACAGCGCGGTGGCAAGTAACGGCACCGTCATCCCGTGGATCGCCATTCCAAAGAAATGCCCCGCAAGGCAAGCACCAGGTCGCAAACCCGGGGCTTGAGAGTTCAATCGCTCCGGGTTTAGATAGTGAGTGGACCCTTGCCGATCTGCGAGGCGTCGAAGCCAATCGCCGCAGGACTTACAATTGCCTGAGCGCCAGATCAACCGTTACCAATTCCAGCAGTTCCGCAACCACGCCCGCTATTTGCGCCAAAACGTTGGGCGGTGTCAATCGACACCGCCCAACCAGCCGACTAGCGAATCTGGGCAGTCGCAAGAGTGAAAGGAAGAGGCTGATTGTTCTTCGCGTTATAGACGGCAATCAACTGCGGCTCGCCGACCTTTGTCACGGCATCCGCAACCGCTTTCTTAAAACAGCCATGCTCGGCAGCTAAGGCCCATGGACTGTCGTCAGACATGTCACACACTCCGCGCGCTGCCTGAACAATTCGGCGATAGANNATCCCCGAACTTCACAGTCATACTGCGTGTATCGCTGTCCGCCGCTGCGCTGACCCCCGCGAAGCAGGAGGCCAGAACGCCAAGAATCGCGGTGGCGATGAGCCCTCGAAGCTGAGTAGAAGTCGTCATTGTAGTCATGGTCGTCTCCTGAATAGTGATGTAGGGTGGTTTGGTAAATGATGAATCGGTTTGCTTCCTGGTGAGGCCGACTACAGCGCCTGTGCTCGGGTTGCCGTGCAGGGCTATTTCGTTGCCTCGTTCATATAGACACCATCTGCCGCCTGAACCCGACATCGGGACGGGAAATCTCTCAGCCGACACCTCCCTGATGGTGCGCGCGGGCGCACCGGAGGCTCATTTCTCTTAGGAAAGGACTTCGTCAGCATCGCGACCTGACGTGCCGATTGCGGCCCGAAGGCTCTACGCCCAGGGTCACACGCGCTTCGCGCGCAATATGTCTCAGCTGAACCAGCGCGCCGTGCCTCAGGTCGTGCGCAGGCGTAAACTGGCGCTAATCCACCTAAGGCGGGGGCAGTCGATGACTCAGCTCACCGAGCTACTCNNTTGCATCGGCTTGCTCGATCGCGGCTACGTGCCGGTGGACGCAACACTCTGCTCGACACGACCGGCCTGGTGCACGAATCGTTTTTGCGTTTTGTGACCGGCGGTGAACTGCTTGCCAAGGATCGAAGGGCATTCTTTGCCTACGCTTCGCAAGTGATGCGCTCGCTGATCGTCAATAGCGCACGCGAACGGATCGCGCAGAAGCGCGGTGGTGACCTGCGACCGCTCACGCTTTCGATTCAACTGGCGGCCAACGTTGCTGAGAATGAGCAGACG
>PMHN01000006.1:3554-3681 GCA_003156695.1 Gammaproteobacteria bacterium | reverse complement strand
TGGGTCGGGCCGTCCTCGCCGAGGGCGATGCTATCGTGCGTGAACACGAGAATCACGTGCAGATGCGATAGGGCGGCGAGGCGGATCGGCGGCCGCATGTAGTCCGAGAAGATCAGAAACGTCGCGC
>PMHN01000006.1:0-3459 GCA_003156695.1 Gammaproteobacteria bacterium | reverse complement strand
CGTCGGCCGGAAACACCGGAATGGCCGTATTCCACCCCGCAGGTAACTCACCACGCAGACTGCTCAGCAATTCCGAGGCTTGTTCGGGAAAGGCGTCCGTGTACACCGCGAGGCGATCATTCCAGACAGCTTCTGCTTTTGTGCCGCGCTCGAGCGCTTCCCGAAAATGCGCGAGCGCCGCATCGGGCACGAGAAACGCTGGCGCGGTTGGCCAGTTCAGTTTCGCCTTCGTCTTTTGCACGTCACCCTCACCGAGCGGCGTACCGTGTGATTTATAGCTGTCCTGCTCGGGGGAGCCGTAGCCAATGTGCGTGCGTATCAGGATCAGCGACGGCCGCCCTGTTTCCGCGCGCGCTTGAGTCAATGCGCTTGCGATCGCCGTAAGATTGTTGCCGTCCTCCACCCGTATCGTGTGCCACCCGTAGCCATTGAAGCGGGCGCCGCGATCTTCCGTGAACGTGATGTCGGTACCGGCCGACAGCGTCACGTCATTGTCATCGTACAGGCAAATCAGTTTGCCGAGTTCCAGATGTCCGGCCAGCGAGGCAGCCTCCGCTCCGACGCCTTCCATCAAGTCGCCATCACTGAGCATTGCATAAGTGTGATGATCGATCAGAGCATGTCCCGGTCGGTTGTAGCGCGCAGCGAGCTGGGCTTCTGCGATGGCCATGCCGACGGCATTGGCCATCCCCTGTCCCAGCGGCCCGGTTGTGACCTCAACGCCAGGCGTGTGTCCGCGTTCCGGATGCCCGGGCGTCTTGCTGCCCCATTGGCGGAACTGCCGAATGTCATCGAGCGAGAGCGCGTAGCCGGTCAGATACAACAGGCTGTAGAGCAGCGCCGAAGCGTGCCCTGCCGAGAGCACGAAGCGATCACGATTGATCCAATCCGGATTGACGGGGTTGAATTTAAGAAAGCGCGTCCATAGCTCGTAGGCCATGGGCGCCGCACCGAGTGGCATCCCGGGATGGCCGCTGTCCGCTTTCTGAACCATGTCCACGGACAGGAACCGGATCGTGTTGACGCATTGCTCATCGAGTGGCTCTAACATAAGCGCTCCTGGGACCTTCCACGCCGAAATCGAGTCTTCATGACGCGTAGTCAGATCGGCACACGGTAGCCGTAGAATTCGTGATCTTCGTTGTAGCCACCTTCACCCGCGCCGAGGTCGGCATAGTCATGCACGAACTCAATGGCCGCGATCCACTTGACCATTTTGAACCCGACTTCGTTCTCGCACCGTAGTCGCAACGGCGCTCCATGCAGCACGCTGAGCGGCGCGCCATTCATCTCGTAAGCGAGAATCGTCAGTTCGTGACGCATATTGCGCAAGCTGTGCGTGTCGTAATAACGTCCACCGTCGCCGCCGTCGGCCAATGAGTAAAGCACCGCGTAGCGGGCCTCGGCCGTCGGCTTCACCAAATCAAGAATGTGCCACATCGGAACGCCGCCCCATTTGGCGACGCCGGACCAACCTTGAATACAAAAATGCGTGGTGATCTGTTCCTGCTTGGGCATCATCTTCAATGCCGCGAAGGAAAACTCTGACGGCGTCTCGACCAGGCCGCCTATTCGCAGCCGGTAGTCGGCAAAGTTGTTCTCGACCATCCGGTCGAATTCTTTCGATTTCGGCATCGTTCCGTTGGGCCAAAAGTGCGGCGAGATATCTTTTGCGGTGAGCTGGCTCGTCGCGTCCCATGACTGAGTCACGCTACCGAAGGGCCGAGCTATCACTTCTGCCACCCTCTGAACCAGGCGCGCATGGCGCAACGTGAATGGAGACGCCCACCACCAGGTCACGCCTATAAGAATCAGAGCGGGCACGAAAACTGCGAAGCCACTCCAGGAGCTGTTATTGACACCGGCCCACATCATGTTGAGGTTGACCCGCGCGCCGGTAATAAACACCAGGGTCACGTGCAGCAGAATGAATATCAGGAACCACCACATCGCGAGGAAATGAATTGATCGCGCTCTTTGCCGATTCAATGCGCGGCCAAACCAGCCCAGCCGATTGGATATCGCCGGGCTCTGCATGAGGCCCGTCAGGATTGACGTTGGGGCGGCCAGAAAAATTGTGAGGAAATAAAACAATTGTTGCAGGCTGTTGTAACGCGTCCAGCTATGATCGACGGGAAACGTAAGCGAGAGATATTGCAGCGCCGTCGACACCGCGTTGGGAATCACCTCCCAGGTGGTCGGCACCACTCTGCGCCACTGGTCCGTCGCAAAGAGCAGAATGTAGAACGCAATTCCGTTAATCATCCAAAAAAGCGTGATCGAGAAGTGCCACCATCGGGCANNGGCCGATGGAGTGACGGATACCAGGGATGCCCAGCCATCCCGGCAAGGTGACTGAATCGTCCTTGGCGGTCCAGATACGACCGGTCGGAACCGCGCTCTGGAAGCGAAACCACTCGGTTCCCGGCGTGCAGTCGCGCTTCCAATACAACCGCGGATGATCGGCGAGGATCTGAACGCCGGCGCGCACGATGAATGCCATGAAGAATAGATTTAGAAAATGCTGCAGTCGCAGCCACGCCGGAAACCCTGAAGTGACAGCCACGGCAGTGGTCGGTACACCGGGGTAGTGCAGCAGAAAGCTTTGCACCGTCGGCAGTTCCCGCAACGCTTGGGCAACCGTTACTCCGATCACCAACAGTAAGAAAATCAGCGGCGGCGCCCATAAGACGTTGACCCAGCGATGGCCGATTCGAATCTTCGGAACAACGCCTGCCTGCGGCGGCAGCCATTTGCNNAGCTTGGGCAAGTGTGACTCCCAGCACCAAAGCTAAGAAAATCAGCGGCAGCGCCCACAGCACATTGACCCATCGATTGCCGATTCGAACTTTTGGAACAACCCCCGCCTGCGGCGGCAGCCACCTACTGAGCAGGACCCGGTCGTCGGCCGAACTCAGCTGCATCGCCAACGGATCGTGCTGCCGCGACATGTCCTAAGGCCTTAGCGGTTTCTTATTCACTTAATTTGAAGCGCAAGAGAATCGCGGGTCTGTACGCTATCGCTCAAAGGAATGTCCCGATGAGGCGGCGTCAACTACCTCACAGAAGAAGCTCGAGCCGCCTGTATTCAGACGCTGCGACTACTTGCTGGTGCTCCGCACCCCGCGGAATCAGAATGCACCCTGTCGCCTCCTATCGAACATTTCGGCTGCCGCATGGACCGTCAGCGGATCGAATTGTTCAAGCTATCAGTAGCTTAGGCTTTCAGTTGAACTCCGGCCGGGGGCGCCATAAAACGACTATAAATTTCAAATAGGTAAAGTTATTTATCCTTGCAAAGGGTCAATAATCAGGTTGTGATTAAGTAGACAAGCTCTTCAAGGTAGCCATCACAATGGAGTTGTCAGCGGCCGCAGGCCAGTCGCACGGTGAGCCGCCGGAGAATTCGGATGAGCCAGCAATTCGGTAACGATCTGGTCGTTCCCGTGAATCCAGCCG
>PMHN01000355.1 GCA_003156695.1 Gammaproteobacteria bacterium | reverse complement strand
TGAGGCAGTCATCGCGCTCTCGAGTCTTTTCGATACACAGCCGGACCTCTTGACGTTCCAGCTGCTGTACTCGCAGGCGAACCACAAGCCAGTGGTGCTGATGAAACCCTTCGGCGTAGGCAAGGAAGTGCCCAAGGCGATCCTGGATCTCGCCGACGAGGTGGTGGAGTGGGATGAACGGGCGCTGGTCGATGCCGTGCGCCGCCAGGCGCGTCACGAGGAGACGACGCGCTGGGACACGGTCGAGTTCAAACTCGACTGACGGTACTCATAAGTACCTAATTAGTAATTATTTTATTGGCTCCAGCACTGACTGCTGGTGTACGTCCCGGTGGAGACCTGGTTGCCGATGGAGTCGACGGCGAACGAGGTGCACTGCGTGTCCGAGGCCTGGCTGGTGCCGGCAACCGGCGTCACGACGAAATAATACGAGGGTCCGGTCGGCGCATTGAGGTTCGGGTCGCAGGCGAGTGCCGCGCCGTTGCCGGCGATACACGACAGAGCCGGATTGATCTCGTAATAGCCGTCGGCGATGGGGATGCCGAAGGCCGAGTAGCCAAGATTGGCCGGAGTGATGGTGTAACCGCTCGGATTGGTCGTGAGGTAGCGCTCCTCGCGGCCAGCCAGATCCAGGAGCGCGGTCTTGGCCTCCGTCCGCCGTGACTGGCGTATCTGCGCCATGTAGGAAGGCACGGCGATCGCCAGCAGGATGGTCACAATGACCACTACCACCATCAGTTCGATCAGCGTGAATCCGCGGGCTCTGCCCAGTATCGCGTGCGAGTGCATGATGTCTCTCTTTTGCAGAAATGCCGTTAACGCCGCTCGATCCAGCTGACGCGACGCCCGCTGACGTTTGAGGGAACGTTGAGGGTAGAGACGTTCTGGCAGGTGCCGCTGGCGCCACACGACTGGTTGTTCTGATACACGAGGGTGGTGTTGCCGTTGCTGCCCGTCACCACGACCGAGGTACCGGTCGCATTCGTCTGGATGCCCGCGGCGAACTGATCGTTCAGCTGTGCCTGCAGTGTCTGGTTGGGATTGGCGCCCAGCTGCCCCTGTACACTGCTCGGGTAGAACGCGTACGCATAGGCGCCGCCCGTCATCGCATTGAGCACGTAAGTAAAGCCCTCATCGGAGACGGTGGTGCACGAGGTCGGGTTGTTCGGCGCCGGCAGGATCGAGTTCATTGTCACGGCCGGTGCGATAAGTTCCGGACTGTAGATCAACTGCTCCTGAGCGCCCGGGAAATTGAAGTACCAGCCGTACTGCGCTGAGCTGCCGGTGCAGCCGCTCTGTCCGGACCAGCAGGGTGTCGCGTTGGTGGTGATATCGCGGTTCAGCGTGGTCGCATTGACCGTGACTGTCTGCTGCACCAGGTTCGCCTGGGTGAGCGCGCCCGCAGTTCCCGCCGCGAGACTGGCGTAGGTCGCCGACGACTTGGCGTTCCAGGAACTCATGTTCCAATCCCACACGCCGTAGAAGCTCTGCGTGCCGGTCGCGTAAGTGGCCGGACCTGAAGCCGTGAGCGGTGTCTTCTGGCCGGTGCCGAACAGCAGCATGAGCTGCTGCTGCATTCCGGCAGCGGGTGCGCCCACGGCGCCCGCGATGGCGGTCGTGATGGGCTGCCCGCCCGGGGTCTTGAACAGCGGCCCCGGGGTCGTCACTCCCCAGGCACTTTCGCTGGCAGCGGTCAGGTCGAAGCGCCAGAGGTTCCCCTGCAGGTCGCCGGCATAGATGTAGTCGGTGATGTGGTCGCCGTCCAGGTCCGCGGCGCTTGCGTAGGCGATGCCGTTGGGGCTCGAGGCGCTGCCGGTCGAAGTGCTGAAGTAGTAGAAGGTCTTCGCCGCCGTGCTCGGATCGATAGTCATGACGAAGATGCCCGCATCGCCCGAGGTGCTGCCGTAGCCATTACCGAAGATCACCCCCCATTTGCCATCGTGCAGACGGCGGATCACCGGCGTGCCGTCGGTGTTGCCGAGGTTGTTGCCGCAGTTGCTGACGTTGGCGCAGGTGAGGGTGCTCGGCGTCCACTCACCGATGACCACGTTGGCGGCGTTGGCCTCGGTGAAGTTGGTCGCCGTCGGATTGGTGACATCGAGCACGTAGAGAGCCGAGCCGCCAGGTCCCAGACCACCGACCAGCCAGCTGTGCCATTGGTTCTGAAAGAACAAATCGCCGGTGCCAGGCGTGGCATCCACGAAGAAATTGTGGCCGTACTGGGTATTGGCGTAGTCCACGCTGGCCGTGGTCGAGTGAATGGTCTGCACCACCGCACCCGGCACGTAGGCGAGCACCTCCATGCCGTCGTTGTCGGTCGATACGAAGTTGTTGTTGACATCGTACGAACCGCTGCGGAAGCCGTGGACCATGCCGTCGTCAGCGCCTGCGTAGACGATGTTAAGGCGCGTCTGCTCGGCGGAGGTGTACTGCGGATACGTCTGAGCGCTGGAGCCGTTCTCCGGCGGCGTCGCGCTCGGATTCAGCCGTTCCCCCCAGCTGGAAGGGTACGACAGGTTGGGCGGTCCCACCCAGATTGGGCTCGCATCGACGATGTCGGCCAGCACGCTGTCACGGCGGCGGAAGAGGCCGACGCCGCTGGTGCTGACCTCGTTGCTGCGCTGCCCGCGCAGGTAGTTTAGGCGGTTGGCATTGAGCGGGGTGGCATCCCCGGCATCGATCACCGACTGCTGCGCGCCCGTGAGATTGCCCCACTCGAACGGAATGCCGGTGGTGCCGTTCCAGGACAGGACCACGCGTCCGTTCGGGGTGCCGCCGGTGACGTAGTTCTGCGCGACAATGGGACCGGTGGCGCCCGTCGGGCTGCAGGTCGAGCCGGAGGCCACACCGGTCAGATTGCAGGAAGCATCCCAGTTCGGGGTAGCCGCCACGACCACGTTGCCGTAGCTGTTATAGCCCAGCCCGCTCGCCGTTACGTCACCGGTCCAGCCGTTGTTCGGATCGTAGTNNGTAGTAGGCAAAGTAGACCTGCGAGCCGGTCTCGAGCTTCGCCGACTGCTTCTCGCTCGCGCCGGCGGAGCTTGCGGCCGACGTATTGGGCTGGGCCTGGAAGCACAGGATCTCGTGGATGTTGCTGCTGCCACCGGTCGAGCCGGCAAAGCCGAACAGGAAGTCGGCCGGCAGCGCACCGTTGGAGGTGGTGATGTTCTGCTGCTTGATCACCTGCTGGTAGGCACCGCCGTTGTAGCTGTACGAGAGGCTCAGCAGGCCATCCTGCGAGATCTTCAGCTGATAGAAGATGGTGTTCGCCTTCGGACGCGCCATCGCGCTCTCGTTGGCGATCTGGAAGGTCGAGGGCAGCTCGACGTAGGCGTTCGGGATCGGGTAGTAGTCGAGCAGCGGAACCGTTGCACCGCTCACCTTCACCGCCGCGTTGCTCGTCTCGCTCCACACTTCGGCGTTCTCGCAGGTCTCCTGCACCGCGGTGGCCTGCTGGGCCGCGGTGAAAGCGCTCGGGTAGTAAGTCGGGTAGTTGGCATTGAGCCAGGACCAGGCGATATTGCCCGCGCCGCGCATGCCAATGCGGTCCGGCTTGTAGCCGTAGCCGTACTGGGTGTTGTCGCCCGAGGCCGTATTCGAGCCGGTGTAGCCCGGCATCAGCTTCTCACCGTTCAGGAAGTTGCCGTACTCGTCGATGCCGACCGCGACGTAGCCGCCGACCATACCGGTATACGGTGAGTTGGCGTTGGAGCAGGTGTACCCCAGGCTGCCACCGTAAGAGCCGATGTTCGGCGTGTTGTCGGCGTTCATCAGGAAGAAGCTCATGCCGTCTGCGCCATCAGCGCCTGCACCGCCCGAGTTACCGCGGTAGGTGACGGTCTTGAAGGTCACGTTGACGCCCTGGCCGGTCGGGAACGGAGCGGCGGAGATGATAGCGCCATGCTGGTTGAAGCCGCCCGGGCTGCCGTTGGTGAAGCGAAGGGCACCTTCATTGACCGGGTCTGGGAGCGTCTGGGTGTCACCGGCGACGCCGTTCTGGCCGCCGACGAGGTTCTCGCCATACGTGCCGCTGATCGCGGTGCAGCCTGGGACCTGGCCACCCGTGCCGGTGGTCGGGTTGGTACCCACCGTCGTCGGCTCGACACCGGCGAGCGTGCCCGCGGTAAGACACGCATCGCCGTAGAAGTACCAGCTGTTGGTGGTGCTGGTGCCGGTGAAGTTCTCAGTGACCGCCGACTGCGCTTCGGCGAGCAGTGGCAGCGAAAGCGCCACCGCGCCAGTCACCATCACGTTTAAGAGTTTGCGGTAAGCCATAAAAGGTCTCTCGTCCGTACCCTCAGGGGTTCATTGGGTTGCCGACACCGGGTTTCACTTCGTAGATGCTCTCGACCACGGCCACCGTACCGGTGGTCGCGCCATAGGCGAAGGCATCGATCTGGTAGGTTTTGCTCACGCCGTCCGCGGCGGTGCCAAGGTCCGCGATATAGAAAGACGGAGTGCCGGCGTACGGTGGATCGCCGTTGGTACCGACTCCAGACACACTCATGCCGGGCGGCAGGAACTGGATGTACTGGACTGGCCAGGGGACGTTGGTCGGGTTGATGCCCAGCAGTGTCAGTGTACTGGTGCTGTTGCAGATCTGACCTTGCGCCACATTGAGGTTGGCGTCGATCGGCGCGCCGGCCTCACAGGTCACTTCGATATCGGCGGTATTGCCGTTCTGCAGCAGCCACCACTCGGCGTACTGCTCAGCGCTCTCCGCGGCGTGCAGCGCCCGGTCTTTCTCACGCAGGTTGTTGGCGATCTTCTCCTGCGTGCCGGTGTTGCGGAACATGCTGAGTGCCAGAATGGTGACGATCAGCAGCAGCAGCATACTGGTGATCAGCGCGATGCCGCGCTGTACCCGGCGTCTGTGGTGCAGTCTCATGTATGCACCCCCGCACGGCCCATGACCTCAACCACGCGCTGGAAGGTGATCGTCGCCGGCTGACCCGGCTGGCCGTTTAGCGGATTGGTGAACACCAGCTGCACGCGCACCGAGCTGATGTTGTCCCAGTCGTTACCCTCGCAAGTCGTCGTGCTCATCTGGTCGGCGGTGATGTAGGTGTCGACGTTGTAGTCATCGCTAGCGCAGTTGCGCTTGACGCCGTACCAGACATTCAGACTCTGCACTCCAGCGGCGAGCAGCACGCCAGGGGCCGCCGCCGAGGGACCACCGTTGTTAACCTGGCAGTACAGGCCGCCGGGCACACCCGGCGCCGAAGGCTGCACCGTGAACTGGTTGATATAGACGGTATTGGTGCCCGGAGTGGCCGTATTGCTGCTGCCATCGCAGAGGATGACGCCGTCTCCGCCGGTGGTCATGTAGCGCACGCTGATGGAGGCGCTGCTGTTGGCCCCGCCGATGGGCGTGCCGTAGAAGCCCTCGCTCGAGAGCCAGACGCCATCGACCGGCAGTGCGGTGTCCGCGGTGTCTGCCGTCGGATCGGGGTAGTAGCCGCCGGCCTGGATGACATCGGTGATCACTGTCATAGCGAAACGCTGCTCATCCTGCAGCTGTACCAGCGACTGCTGGTTGACACTCGCCTTGCGGATGTTCTGCACGACCGTCACCAGCCCGAACAACAGCAGCAGGGCAATGCTCACCGTCACCATCATCTCGACCAGGCTGAAGCCGCGCTGATAGCGCGCGCAGCTGTTATGGCCGGGGGATGTGTTCATGGCTCTACGTACAGCAGGTAGGTAGGTTGCTCGAACTGCTGCGTGCCGTTCGATCCCTGGTACTGCGCTTCCTGCGTGGTCATCGCGACCGCCGTCTCCGTCCAGGTGATCTGGATGGTGCAGCTGGTCGGCAGGTTGACGGCCACGCTGTTGGTGCACTGGATGGTGGCCGACGGGTTTGGCAGCAGGGCTTCCAGCGAGTTTGCCCACAGCGCCAGATCGAACGCTGCCAGCTGCCCGGGATTGGTGATATTGCTGCACATCGGCGCGCCGGCGTTGGTGCCGATGCAGGCGGCATTGCCGAAGCCCGCCCCGATGTAGCCCGCGGCGGTCCCCGCCGTGGCGGCGTCGGAGGGGGAGGTGATCGCAGGGGCAGCCGCGGAATTGAAGCTCAGGCTGTAGGGCGCGCCAACGACGTTCGCCCAGTACTCGCGGTTGGAATGCATCGAGGCGGCGAGGCTTGCGGCCTGGATCGCCGCCAGCGCGCGCAGGCGCGAGGTGTTCGAGTTCGACAGCGACAGCGCCTGCAGCTTGGCGATGCCCAGCAGGCCGACGCAGATGATGACCACGGCGGCCATCACCTCGACCAGGCTGAAGCCCGGTGTGCGCGCGTGAGTGGTCGGATGACTCATTCGAGNNGTCGACCGCCGGCGTCTCGGTGCTGGGCACGCCTTGGGGCGTCAGCCACAGGCATCGCGTCCAGCCCGAATTCGCGGTGGGATCGTGCAGCACGATCGTGGTGTTATTGGGAAAACCGCCGGCCGTGGTGCCAAAGCCCTCACGGTTGTAGGTGATGGCGCTGAGCGCCGGATTGGCCACGAAACTATCGGGTGTCGTTCCGGTGAATGCGGTCTGAAGGCGCAGGATGCTGCCCGCCGCTGGGTTCGCGAGGGCGTTGTTCGGATTGGGATAGACCACCCACCCGGACTGCCAGGTGGAGGCTCCGGAACAGGTGGCACCGTTGGCCGAGGCGCACACCGTCACGTCCTGACCTTCTTTGATGGCCTCGGAGCGCGCGTACATCATGTCCCCGAGCAGGCTGTTGACCTCCGCGGACATCCGGTAGGAATTGGTGATGTAGCGGAACGATGGCACAGCGATGCCGAGAAGGATCGCAACGATCGTGAGCACGATCATCAGCTCGGTCACGCTGAACCCGCGTTGCTGCGCGTGGCGTTTCATCGGCCGCAATCTAATAAGGGAGCGCGCTGATAAAGCGGTATTGCGTCACATCCGCGCAGTCGATCCGACGGACGGACGTCCTGCAGCCGCGAGCGGTCGGCTGGAGCGACATAACACTCACCTGTTGACTGCCGGCCGGGCCGTGCGCCGCCAGGCGCGTCACGAGGAGACGACGCGCTGGGACACGGTCGAGTTCAAACTCGACTGAGGGTTTTCTAAGCTTCCCCGGCGTACAGGGAAATAATCTGCGGAACGCTCTTGGGTGCTTTGCGCCCGGCCCTGAGCGCCCCGTTGAGAGCGATGGCAGCATTGAGCGTGCCGTTGCGCGCGCCGTTGACGGTGCACACGCCTTGCGGCTCAAGGGTGAGAGCGGGCAGTACCGGCATCAAGGACACCGGCAGAGCCTCGGGCTGCGATTCGGGTGTCATGGCACCGAATAGCCGCACGATTCTGCACGCGACCTCGTCCGCCTCTTCGCTCGACATCTTGCGCACCGTGGCGCGCACGGCATCCTCGCCGCGCAGCGGCTGCTCGCGCGTCAGCACATCGTGACAGGCGCGTAACTCAGTGCGCAGGCCATCAGGTAAGTCATCTGCGCTCAACTGCGCGAGATGTTTGCGGAATGCGTCGGCCAGACGGTCCTTGATCGTGCCGGAGCGCGCGAGTGTCAGCACTGCGCCCTCCAGCTGTTCCCGTGTGGTGCTCATCACTACCTCGATGGCACGCGTCCGCGCTGGTTCCTCCGGATTGAGCCCACGCGGGACGGCGTCGGTAAGTTCTTGTTATCGGTCCTTAAATGCAAGCGCACTCAGATGGCTACGTGCGAAATATAGCTCAGACTCTAGGGAAAGAATATGGTGACGGGGCCGGGATTTCGCCCTTGCCGGATGGCCTTCGGCGCACAGCGCATTTGTCCGTCGCTCCGCGCAGCGGGGCGACGTTCGCGTGCGCCGCGGATCGACTTGCGGCAACGGTTCCAGCGGCAGTTTCGGGCGATTTCTCTCTTATACGCATAACATATTGATTTATTGGCCATCAGGCCTCGACCGTCCGTCGACGCCCGGCTGCCGTTCAAGCCGCCGCCAGAACCGCCCGTCGGGGGGCCGCGCGTCCGGGGTGCCAGTGAGAGCCAACTCTCATTCCGTGGCGTCAACTCTGTCCACACTGCACCCCATGATGTCTTTGCCTCTGTCATACCCAGTACCCCCGCGGCGGACCAGGGGCTTCACGATGGTGGAGCTGCTGGTCACCGTGATGGTGATCGGGATACTCCTCGCCCTGGCGCTGCCGGCGATGAGGACCTTCCTGCAGAACGACCGGCAGTGGACGCAGGAGAGTTCGCTCGTCCTGGCGTTCAACGCCGCCCGCAGTGAAGCGATCAAGCAGGACGTCGCGGGTGGCGTGCAGGTTTGCGCGAGTGCCGATGGAGCGACCTGCAGCGGCGGAAACTGGGCGAACGGGTGGATCGTATTGAGCAGCGCGAGTGCAACGCCCATCCAGAGCGTCGGGGCGCTGCCGACCGGAACGACGCTCACCGAAGCGAACGGCAACCTGACGGTCACGTACCTTTCCACCGGCATGCTGAACGTGCCATTGCTGGCGGCTCCGGTCGCGCCGGCCTTCACCATGTGCGACTCCCGGGGAGTTGCCCAGGCCCGCTACGCGCAGGTAACACTCGCCGGCCAGGTGCTCTCGTCCAACACTCCCGGTCAGAACCTCGCCAGTGTGAATCTCACATCATGTTGAACCCCATGATTGCATCCCCCACAAGCCCGACTCGCCGCAATGGCTTCACGCTGCTTGAAGTGCTGATTGCACTTCTGGTGATGAGCATCGGGCTTCTCGGCATCGGCAAGCTCGTGATGCTGTCCGCGCGCGCCAACGACAGCGCCTACATACGCACGCAGGCCACGGCCCTTGCATATTCGATCCTGGACGACATGCGCGCCAACCGCGCGGCGGCGTTCGCTGGAAACTACAACGACTTAATGGGGGTCAACCCGGGCACGGTAGCCTGCTCTCCGTGTGACGGAGCGCAGCAGGCACAGAACGATCTGGCGCAGTGGCAGGGCAACATTGCCTCGCCGGGAGTCCTCGCGCAGGGCGTCGCCGGGGAAATTCCCGCGGGACAAGGCAGCGTCACCACCGCCGCGGCCCTGGATCCGAACACGGGCGCGACGGTCACGACCGCCACGGTGGTCGTGCAATGGAACGATGCCGTAGCGCAGCAGTCCCTGGCCGACGCGATCGGCGCCGCCGCACCAGGCAACACGGTGTCCGTGACGCTGGAGACCATCCTGTGAAGCGCCGCGGCCTTGGCTTCTCGCTGGTTGAGCTGATGGTTGCCATCACGCTCGGGACGCTGCTCACGGGGGCGGTGATCGCGGTTTTCGTCGGCTCGCGTTCGGCCTATCAGTCCACCTCTGGCGTCGGCGCGCTTTCGAACAGCGGGCGCTTTGCGCTTAACCTCATCGGGGAGACCGCGCGCAGCGCCGGGAACTTCGCTTGCGATTCGGGCATTCCACCGACGGGCAGTGCCAATACCAGCGTCACATTGCTGGCGGGCAACGCCCTTGGAGACACCTTCACCACCGCGGTGACCGGTTTCGAGGCGAACGGCACGGGGAACCCGTTGGGTGTTATTACATTACCGGCCGCACCGGTGGTCGGCGCCGCCGGCAACTGGAACCCGAATATCGCTCCGGCAGTGTTCACCGGCGCCGTGCCAGCAGGACCTGTGCCGGTGCAGGGCACCGACGTTCTGGTTCTGCGCTCCAGTGTGGCGGGCGTCACACCCGTGTACGTCACGACGGATGTCGCCATCGGCGCCACCACCATCGCGGTGACCAGCCCCGCCGCGAACGCCCTGACCGCGGGGCAGTACGCCGCGATTTCCGATTGCACCAAGTCGGTGAGCTTCCAGATCGCCGGCGTCGCAGCCGGCTCGCCCGCAGCCGTGGATGTCGCTGGCGGCTCGCTGCCCCTGGAATTCTCCACTGGCGCACTCGTGGCACCCTTGAATACGACCGTTTACTACATCGGCATCGGCTCTGATGGCGACGGCGCTCTGTGGCGCCTGGAGCAGGTGAACGGCTCCGCCTTCACGGCCGAGGAATTGGTGCCGGATGTGGAAGACATGCAGGTGCTGTATGGCATCGACACCACCGGCCAGGGATCAGCCACCGAGTACGTGACCGCCGACCTGATCGGCATCAACAGCGTTCTGAGCCTCCAAGTCGCGGTATTGGCGGCGAGCTCTACGGGGGCCACGCCGGTGCCAGCGGCGGCCATCACTTACAACCTCCTGGGAAACAAAATCACGGCCCCCCTGGACACCCGACTGCGCAAGATGTTCTACGCGACTATCAGTCTGCGCAGCGCGGTCGACTGAAAGCCTGGAAACAGACAATGAAGCGCATACCCTGCATCTCCGGTAGTTCCCGCCAGCGCGGCGCGGTGCTGTTCGTGTCGCTGATCCTGCTCCTGATCCTCACGATTATCGGCGTCACCGCGGCGCGCCTGCAGACAGGCGAGGCGGTCATGGCCCGCAATGACCATAACCACGAGCTCGCCGTGCAGTCCGCTGAAGCCGTCCTGCGTGACGTCGAGACCAACCTGTCTAACGGCAACTACTCCCCGGCGACACTTGGCCAGAACGCGAACGGCTTCTACACCCTGGCGCTGGAAGTAACCGGTCCCACCGCGAGCAGCTATGCGGACACGATGCCGAACGCGGCGGCGTCGATGCCTTACACGGGACCGCCGCTGACCAGCACACCCACGTCGCCGGTTGCGGCGGAGGTGATTGTTGAAACCCTGCCGGCGGTGGCGACCGCCGGAGGTTCACTCAACGGGCCGTCCTACGGAGCGAACGCGTCCAACACGGGTTATCGCATCACGGCATACGCAGGCGGCGGCGACTCCTCCGCCAGCGCAACGCTGCAGAGCGTACTTCACTAGGCGGCCTCACGGCCGAAAACACTCATGCAAACCTCCACCCCTGCTCAGATCCTGCGCCGCACGCTCATCACCCTGGTGGTGCTCGCCGGTGCATACACGAGCGGTACCCGCATCGTTCACTCGACCGCCGCGGTTACGCCGACCTCCATCTCGCAGCTGCCGCTGACGATTGCCGTCCCGGCCCACCCGCAGGTCGTGCTCGCGATCGGCAACTCACAATCGATGGACGGGGACTTGAGCGGCGCGATCATGACCGGCTCCGGAGCGCTGGGCGCGAGCACGAGCCTGCTGCAAAACACCAGTTCCCCGGTTAACTTCGCGATTCCCTCAGGGTTTACGCCGCCGCTCAACCCGGGCGCAGGCGGCACCGCGCCTTATACGGTCACGAGCGGGGGCACGCAGTACGATAACTCCGCGAGCCGCCTTAACGTCGCCAAGGCCGGTATTGCGGCGATGTTGACCAGCTTCATACCGAACGCCGATTTCGCGCTGCTGGACTACGACGCTACCAGCGTGGGCTTGTATACGACCTGGCTCTACGAGATGAGTCCAACCACCGGTCCGTTTGTGTTTACCAACACGCAGGTTCTCGGCAATCGCTACGTCGCCAATCCCTGCTTCGGCTACCTGAGTGTCACCGGCGAGGTCAACACCGAATGCGGCCAGATTGCCTCGAGCGGGAAGGTGACCACCACGAGCCCGGACACCGTGAACACCGCGCAGTACATGCAGGTCTCAGCCAGCAGTGATGATCCGCTGATCAATGACGTGCTGTATGATTCCGGGGCTCCCGCAGTGTGCATTGTGTATGGCGGCCCCAATCCGTCGAGTCCCTATACCGGCTATACACTGGCCGATTACGTCGCTAACCCAAACAATATCCTCGAGGCCTATACCGGCGACACCACTGGCGGCTGCGCCACGGAAACCGGGCCTACCAATGCCGGTTACGTGCCCTACACACCTGAGACCATTTATGTAGAGCGCGGCTTCGGGTATTACAGCTTCTCGCAGTCCGCCACCAGTGCGACGACGCTCGTCGGGATGACGAGTGCCGGCGCAACTCCGACGGCGACCTCGGTTGCCACCGCGATTGCGCAGTTCACGCCGTACCTGGCGCCGGAAACGAATAACGGCGGCACGACCGAAATCAAGGCGACCGCCGGGCAATCGGCCCTGCCTGGACTCATCGCGGGAGCATCCGCGTACTTTAAGAGCGCCAACCCGCCATCTTCGAACGGCTGCACAGCGAAACGCTATGTGATCCTGCTCACCGACGGCTTGCCGACGCTGGATTTGAGCGGTGGCTCATGGCCTCCGCCGGGCACGACTACGGCGACCGCGTGGGGCGTGACCCCCGGCTATGTGGCCGGCGTGGTCGTGGGGTTCAACCCCGACGGTTCGCTCAACACGAGCGCGACCAATGACCAGGCTGTGCTCGACACGATTTCGCAGTTGGCTAACCTGCAGGCCAAGGGCATTAGCACCTACGTGATTGGCCTCGGTGCGGGAGTAGAACCCAGCGTGAACCCGGTCGCCGCGCAGGTTCTCACTGCCATGGCCATTGCCGGCGGCACCGGCACGTACTTCGCCGCGACCAACCCGGCGGCGCTCACCACCGACCTGCAAGCCATCCTCGCGAACATCCTGGCCGCGACGCAATCCACGGCCTCGACGGCCGTGAACTCCACCGGCCTGCAGAACGGTTCGGTGGCGTACCTGGCGCAGTTCACCACCTCGGACACCTTCCAGGACTGGACGGGTAATCTCTTCGCTTTCCCGATTAACCCCGCAACGGGGGTGGTGGACACCGCCCCGGCGGACGCGCTCTGGAGCGCTCGTGCGCAGCTGGACGCCGTGAGCTGGGATACGGGCCGTCTCATAGCCACCTGGGATCCGGTCGCGAAGACCGGCATCCCGTTTCGCTGGAGCGCCGTGTCTGCAAGTTCGGGTATCAACCCCGGATCGACGCTCGGCCAGCAGCTCGAGACATTCACGCCCGACACCAACGGCCAGGATGTGCTGCAGTTCCTGCGCGGCAGCAGCGCGCAGGAGTTACGCAACGGCGGTCAGTTCCGCAATCGCACGCACAAACTCGGCGACATCGTCGCGAGTGCGCCGCTGTACATCGGAATCCCGAACGGCTATACGCAGAGCACCAGCTATTTCAACTTTGTCACCGCGAACTCCGGCCGGCCGCCCACACTCTACGTTGGCGCGGACGACGGCATGCTGCACGCGTTCAATGCCAGCAGCGGTAACGAGTTATTCGCATACATCCCGAACGGCGTGTACAGCAATCTCATCAAGCTCGCCAACCCGTACTACAACCAGTCGCATCTGTTCTACGTGAACGGCTCTCCGCAGGCGTCGGATGTGCAGTTCAACGACGGCTCCTGGCACACGGTGGGCGTGGGCAGTGAGGGGGCAGGGGGCCAGTCGCTGTTCGCGCTTGATGTCACGAATCCTGCCTCACTGACAACCGAGAGCCAGCTCGCGCAGGCGGCGCTGTGGGAATTCAATACCACCACCGACGCAGACATGGGATACAGCTTCAGTACGCCAGCGTTCGCCACCACCAACACCACCAGCACGGTCGGCGGCTGGCTGGTATTCGCCGGCAACGGTTANNCCAAGGTGGACCTGTGCGCTGCCGTGCCTACGGCGTGCAACATGACGCTCGCCAATGGTCTGTCGAGCGTGGCCGTGGTCAATAGCTACGGGCAGGTCTCCCTGCCGGCGAATACGGTTTACGCGGGCGACCTGCAGGGCAATGTCTGGCGCGTAGACATCAGCAACAGCAACCCCACGCTGTGGGCGGTCACGGCGATGTACCAGGCGCGTGACAACCTCGGNNGGTCGAGTTCAAACTCGACTGAGGGTTTTCTAAGCTTCCCCGGCGTACAGGGAAATAATCTGCGGAACGCTGGTGAACGTCGGTACCGGCCAGCTGCTCGGGCTCTCCGACCTTACGACCACCGGGACGCAATCGCTGTATGCCCTGTTCGATCCGCCGAGCAATTCAGCGCCACCGCTGGGATTCTCGGGGATCCCGACGCGCGCGAATCTCGTTCAGCAGACCCTGACAAATTCCACGGCAGATGGCATAACGGTGCAGGTCGAGACGACGGTCCAGCCGGTCACGTTCCCGACCAATCGGGGCTGGTACATCGACTTCAATCTCGCGGCAGGCGAGCGCATCGTCACAAACCCGGAACTGGGACCCGGAGGTGCCGTCATTCTCACCACCTACCAGCCAAACTCCTGTTCCTGCACCGGCGGTGGCAATGCCTGGCTCATGGTGCTCAATTACGCCACCGGCGGCTCCTTCCCGCTTCCCGAGCTGGATTTGAACGGTAGTACCGTGTTGAATGCCGCCGACCAGACGGCTTCCGGACTCAACCCGGTGGGCATGTCCATGGGCGCCGTGTACGCATCGGAGCCGACGGTGCTGGGCGGAACCGGTGGCGCGGGCGGCGGCAGCCTGACTACCCTGGAAACGTCGATATCCAATGGAACCGTGCTGAATACGGAGATCCGCGGACAGAGTATGAAACGCATTTCCTGGTGGGAGGTACGACATTGAACGCTAAACACACATTCACGACGCTGGTCGCAATGACCTGCGTGGCTCTCGGCAGCAGCGTCGCGCTGGGCAATAAGGTTCCCGGCGATGTAGTCACCGGGCCCGTCACCGCGGTCTCTGGTGGGCAGTCGATCAGCATCCAGGGCCATAAATACGGGATCAGGGTGGGAAGCCCGGCCGTGAGTGCGGCGGCGAAACTGGCCCCCGGCCAGGTCGTCGAGGTGCAGCTCGACGGGCCGGCATCGTCGCCGTCATCCCACGTGATTAACGTAGTCACGCATACGGGACGATGAGCATGTCTATGCGACGCAACTCTCCGGTAGCCGGGTTCACACTGATTGAGCTCATGGTCGTGGTGGCCATCGTGGGAATTCTCGCCGCCATCGCCTATCCCTCGTACATGGCGTACATCCGGCAGGCGAACCGCAGTGACGCGACGAAGGCGCTGCAGCTCACCGCCCAGTCCCTGCAGCGCTGCTACTCGCAGAACTTCACCTACCTGGCCGGGTGCAACGTCGTCGCGGGAAGCACCCCTTCCCCAAACAACTATTACACAATCAAGGTCGTCATTCCTGACGCGCAGGATTACACCCTCACGGCGACGCCGGCTAAGGCACCGCAGACCGGGGATACGCAGTGCATGACTTTCACGCTCGTGAGCACCGGGGTGCAGACCGCTCTGAATTCAGGCAATACGCTCAACACTCAGACTTGTTGGGGCTCGAACTAACAGATTCGGCAGCGGCTGACGCTTAAGCGCCCACGAGCCCTACTGCGGCGGCGGGGCGGGTTATTCGCCGCGGGCGCTTCGTTGGTAACACTCTTCGGTGCTCCGCCTTCGCTCGGCGACCAGCCGCCGCCGAGCGCCTTATAGAGGGCCACGAGATCTGTTAGCACCTGGGCATCGGACTGCGTGAGCTGATCCTGCGCGTTGGACAGCGTGTTTTCAGCCTGCAGCACGTTGATGAAGGCAACAAAGCCCGTCTGGTACTGATCCTGTGCGATGGTCAGCGAGTTCTGGGCGGCATCGACCGAGCGTGCCAGCGCCTGGCGCCGCGTGTCTTCGGCGTGGTAGCGCGCGAGTGCGTCTTCGACATCACGGAACGCGCCGAGCACGGCGGTTCTATAGGCGAGGGTGGCCTGCAGCTCCTGCTCTTTGGCAACATCGACCGAGGCACGCAGCTTGCCTGCATCGAAGAGCGGTGCGCTGGCCATGCCCACTCCGGCAGTAGCGAAGCTTCTGCTGGAAAACAGCTCATCGGCCGAGGTACTGGCAAAGCTCGCCAGCCCTATGAGGTTCAGTTTCGGGAAGCGCGCGGCCTGTGCCACGCCGATCTGGGCGTTGGCCGCGGCGACGCGACGCTCGGCCTCACGCAGGTCCGGCCGACGCTGCAACAGCTCCGAGGGCAGACCCGGGGGCAGCCCCGGTGGCGGCGGCGGGATCGAGGCCGGGCTGGACTCAAGCTCCGTTGCCAGCGTCTCGGGCAGCTCGCCCAGAAGCACTCCGATCGCGTGCGTCTGGACCTTGGCCTGCTGCTCGAGCTGTGGAATCTGCGCCGCAGCGGTCTCCACCACGGTGCCCTGCTGGTTCACGTCGAGGCGCGTGACGAAACCTGCCTGGCGCCGCGCAGCCACCAGTTCATACAGGCTCTTCTGCCGTGCAAGCTCGGCATTACCGATGGCGATCCGGGTCTGCAGCATCCGCAGCGTCAGGTAGTCGTTCGCAACCTCGGCGACCAGCGTCACTTCGCCATCGCGGCGTGCCCACAGGGCGGCCTCGGAGTTGGCCCTCGCGGCCTCGACCGCGCGCCGCGTGCCGCCGAACAGATCAATCTCCCAGCTCGCATCCAGGGCCGCGGCGAACAGATTCAGATGCGAGGGCAGGGTGAAATCAGACGAGTCAGCACCGCTCGCTGCCGGTGGTGCCGACTTCTTGTTGAAGGTGATGGCATCCGCGTCAGCGCTGACACTGGGGTATTCCCCGGCGCGCGCGACCACTTCCTGCAGTCGTGCCGCGCGCACCCGGGACACTGCAGTTTGCAGATCCAGATTGCTGGCGAGCGCGCGCTGGATGAGATCGGTGAGCAGCGGGTCATTGAACTGTTGCCACCAGGCCGCAAGCTCGGCGTCCGCGGGAGGTGTGCGGCTATCCGGAGTACTGCCGAGCTCAGTGTAAGCGGGAGGGGCCTCAACTGCGGTGCGGTGATAGCTC
>PMHN01000102.1:3954-10880 GCA_003156695.1 Gammaproteobacteria bacterium | reverse complement strand
CCGCCGGCCAAAGGCGTGACTTTGGCCGGCTGCGGCGGAGCCCACGCGGCAGGTCCGGCAGTGTTAACACGCACTAGGCGGGCCAATCGTTAAGCCGTTGCACCAGAACTCTCATAAAGTGATTGGCCTGATCGCCGTCCATCACCCGATGATCGAGGGTGAGCGTCACGTAGCAGCGTGGCCGCACCACAATCTTCGCCTCGCCCGCCTCCTCCACCACCACTGCGCGCTTTTCCAGCTTGCCGACGCCGAGAATCGCCGCCTGCGGCTGGTTGATGATGATCGGGGCGGCGAGGAGACTGCCGCTCACGCCATGGTTGGAAATGGTGAAGGTGCCGCCGCGCACGTCCGCGGGCGTGAGCTTGCCGGTGCGCGCCCGCGTCACGAGATCCTCGAGCCCGCGTGCGGTCGCAAACAGATCCAGTGCCTGCGCATCGCGCAAAACCGGCGCCACCAGGCCCGATCCCTCGACCGCCGTACCCACGCCGACGTGGATCGAGTCGTAGATCTCCAGCGCCGTGTCCGTCCAGCGGCTGTTGGCTTCCGGTACCGCCCGAATCGCCGCGACCGCGGCCTGCACGAAGTAGGCCGTGAGCGTCAGCGACGCTCCGCGACGCGCAAAATCATCGCGCTGCCGGGCGCGGTCCTGCAGCACCGCGCTCAAGTCGGCTTCGAACACCGCCGTGACGTGGGGAGCCGTGTGCAGGAGGCTCTGCACCATGTGCTCGGCGATGCGCTTGCGGACCGCGGTATGCGGTACGCGCCGCACCGCGCCCTGGGGTGCCGGTGCGGGTGGGCCCGCTACGTCCTGGTTCGCAGCCTCCGCCGGAGCGCGAGGCCGCGCGCTCTTCGCAGCCGCAGAGGTGCCCGCCGCAGCGGCGAGTACATCCTCCACCGTGATGCGTCCGCCGGATCCTGACGCGCGCACCGCGTCGGCTGTAAGTCCGTGCTCCGCGAGGAGACGCCGTACCGCCGGGCTGAGTTCGGATGTACGGCGCCCTGGCGCTGCGTTCGCGGGCGCAATTACGCGCACGCCAACGGAGGCTGCCGCCGCTCCTGGCGCGGTGGCCGGTGTGTGCGGCGGCGGCGCCGCCGCGCCCGCGCCCGCGCCCGCAGCCTCGATGCGCCCGAGAAGCTCCCCGGGGGCGATCTCGTCCTGCTCGTGTTTGAGAATCTCACGCAGGACCCCTGTTGCGGGTGCCGCAACTTCGACCGTTACCTTGTCGGTCTCAATCTCGATCAGTGGTTCATTCTCGATGACCGCATCGCCCGGCTGCTTCAGCCAGCGCAGGAGCTGTGAGCGGGTCCCTTCGGTCTGCTCCGCCGGAGCCCTGATTTCAATCGGTGTGCTCATACGCGACCTATACGCTGGCCAGCTGCTGGATGACACGCGTGATGCGTGCGACGTCGGGCACCGCGGCCCCGAGCAGCAGCGGGCTGTGAGGACTGGGTATGTCAGGCATGGCGAGCCGCTCGATCGGCGCTTCGAGGCTGAAGAAGATCTCCTGCGCCAGCGTCGCGGCGATTTCCGCGCCAAAGCCCGCCGTGAGGTTGTCTTCGTGCACGATCAGGCACCGGTGGGTCTTTTGCACCGAGACCAGCACCGCGGCGCGATCCCAGGGCGACAAAGTGCGCAAGTCAAGGAGCTCTACCTCCACATGGGAGTGCGCGGCGGCCAGCTCGCAGCGCTCGACCATGGCTCCCCAGGTCACGACCGTAACTTCCGCACCCGTGCGCACCACGCGCGCCTTGCCGAACGGTACGACAAAGTCGTTCCCCGGATACGGGCGCCGTGCCCAGGCGCCATCGAGCATCGCACGATGCTCGAAGAAAATGACCGGATCGTTGCCACGCAGCGCCGCACGCAGGAGGCCCACCGCATCCTCGGCGTTCGAAGGCACCGCGACGTGCCAGCCGATGCCGTGCACCCACGCCACTTCATTCGTCTGGCTATGCCAGGGATCACCGCACTTGAAGAACCCACCCGGCATCCGCACGATGATGGGAGCGGCGAAGCGATTGTGCGTGCGCCAGCGCAGCGTCCCGCAGTCATTCAACTGCTCGGCAGCGGGATCGGCGTACTTGCGAAACTGGATTTCCGCCACCGGCAGCAGGCCCGCGAGTGCCATGCCCACCGCACGGCCGATGATGCCTTCCTCGGAGAGGCTGGTGTCGAACACGCGCGCGACGCCGTATTTGTCCTGCAGACCGAGCGTCGCGCCATGCACCCCCCCCTTCGGACCCACGTCCTCGCCGAACACCACCATGCGCGGGTTGGCGCCGAGTTCAGCGTCCAGCGTGCGGCGTATCGCGGTGAGCATGTTGATGCGCGTGGCTTCCGGCTGCGCGCGCNNCGGCGGGAACCTGTGCCCCTCAGCCAGGAGCCCCCCCTGTTCCTGCAGCGCCTGGCTGCCGTCCGGCTCCTGCCAGAAGACATGCCGCGTCAGCTCGCTCGCGTCCGGCTGTGCGCGTGCGAGTGCGCCGGTCACGGCCGCCTCGACGTCGCGGCGCGCCGCGGCCGCCAGCGCCGACCATTCGCTCTCTGGCAATACGCGCGGCACGAGAAACGCGTGGAGGCTGGTCATAGGATCGCGCGCTGATTCCTCCTGCACGGTCTCCCGGGACTTGTAGGCCTGCGTGTCCTGCCCGGAATGCCCGGATAGGCGCGGCACGGTCAGCCGCAGCATGACCGGCGCGCGTTGCGTGCGCACCAGGGCGACGGCACGCTGCGTCAGCTCTGCGGCCTGGGCGGGATTGCTGCCGTCCCCCTCCAGGATCGTGAGCCCCGTGAACGAGCGCAGGTTGGCGGCGATGTTGCCGCCGGGTGTCTGCAACACCGATGGCACGGAAATGCCGAAGCCGTTGTCCTCGATGTAGAACAACATCGGCAGCTTTAACGTCGTGGCAATGTTCAAGGCAGACCAGAAGCCATTGGTGGCTGTCGAGGCATCCCCGCCCAGCACCACCGCGATGCTGCGCGCGTAGCTTGCATCCTCAAGGGTCTCGTGCCGGTAGCGGATCGCCTGTGCCCAGCCGGCGGCCGGTGTGTACTGCGCGCCCACTCCGCCGCAGGCGGGCAGAACGCTCGGGCCGCCGCGCCCGGGGAGGTTGAAGACCACGCCGATGTCACGGCCACTGCTGAAGGAGCCGGCGCGCGCGAGCGGACCCGCGGCGGCGTCTTCGAGTCCCACACCGAGCGCGAGCATCATGGGTCGCGAGCGGTAGTAGACCGTCACGGCGTCGTGCGCATCGGTGAGCTGCAGACCCAGGAGGATCTGCGCAAAATCATGGCCGCGCGCGGAGAACTGATAGAGCACTTTGCGCTCGGGTACCAGCCGTGTCTCTTCGATTTCGTCGAGCGCACGCGAGGCATGCAGGAGCGTTACGACGCGCTTCCAGTCCGGGTGTGCCCCTATGGCGCGCTCAGTCAAGCCGGGCTCCCGGCTGTACTGCCGCCACGCGCTGACATTCGCAGCTTCGCGTGTCAGGGCCTGCGAACCAGAAGGCCGATCCAGGCAGTCGGATATCAGCGTGCCGCCATNNCGGCAGGCGGATATCAGCGTGCCGCCATGCAGCCGCGTACTCGCGTGCGAAACGCGCCGCCACCTGGCTCTTCCCCTGCGCTTTGAGCGCGAGCGACAGGCCATAGAGCGACCAGCCGTTCTGCGGGTTGCGCTTCAGGTCCTCGCGGTACACCTGCTCCGCCTCGGCGGGGTCTGCGGACAGCAACAGCTCGGCACCCAGCAGCTGTCTGACGGGGAAGAACCAGTCGGCCGGCTCGTCGTAGGCGAGCTTGTCTTGCGCAGCCACCGCCTGTCTGAGGGAGGCAACGGCGTCGGTGTCGCGGCGCTCGGAAGCGGCGATGCGCGCCGCCACGATCGGCTCGGCCACGCCGATGATGTCGCGCAGGCTGTTGAACCCTGCCACAGCGTCGGCTGGCGCCGCGGCGCCCAGTTCGTGCAGCTCGGTGAGCGCGGCTTTTGCATCCTCGACCCGCCCCCGTGCGGCGAGCGCGACGCCGCGGCCGTACAGATACCCCGCGCTGAGGCCTTGCGCCCTGGGATCCGGCGCCGCAAGCGCAATCAGTTCGTCCCACAGACCAAAACGCACCAGGGCCGCGTACTGCTGCGTCAGCGCCCAGCCCGAATCGCCCATCGCGAGCACCATCCCAAGCGGCAGCACGCGCGTGAGGTTCTGCACCGCGGTCAGGGTCTCGGCCTTGCGTCCTTCCATGGCGGCGGAATAGGCCAGGAACGCGTGATTGTGCGCGAGATACATCAGGTAATAGCCCGGAGCTGCGGTGCTTGCGAAATACGCCTGATCCGCAGCCACACCGCGCCGATTCGCCTCGGCCGCCTCCTCGTAGCGCCCCACGCGCTGCATGATGTGCGCGGGCATGTGCTCGAGATGTCCTGCCGCCGGCATCATGCCGCGGAGCCGTTGCGCAGCGGCCAGCGCCTTTGCGGGCGTCGGTGAGGCCTCCATGACGTGAACGTAGTAGTGGTTTGCGCCCGGGTGCTCCGGATCACGCTGCAACACCGCCTCCAGTCGCGCTTCGATCTCGGGTGTGCCGGCGACCGGCTCACCCTGCGCCGTCCACAGCCTCCACGCGTGCACGTTCATCTCCGCTTCCGCACACAGCACCTGCACGTCGAGGTCCTCAGGAAAGTGATTCGCCACGCCACGCATCGCAGTGGCGTAGGCGTTCAGGATCGCATCGGAGTTGGCCGCCGCAGGTGGCTGGGGCGTGGGATAACGCGCGGCGAGAGCTGCGATGAGTGCCTGCTCAACGGCGGACGCCTGCGCCGCGTGCTCCTGGGCCTTGTGCAACGCGTCCCACGCGACGCGCGCGCGCGCCTCCTCCATGGCCGGGACGTTGTAGTTGGGGCCCACGGTGAGCGCCACGCCCCAGTAGCAGGCCGCGCACGCAGGATCGAGCTGCGCAGCCTTCGCAAAGGAGCGGGTCGACTCATCGTGGTTAAAGGCCCACAGCAGGCGCATGCCCTGATCGAAGTACTGCTGCGCCAGCGGCGAGGCGCTGCTGATCGGACGGTGAAAACTCCCCAGCCCCTCGAAGAGGTGTGCGCCGTGCGCCCAGTCCGACACCGTCGTCGGCACGTGCGGCATGGCATGGCCCGGCAGCGTATCCGCGCGGGCGAGACCCGCCAGAGCGAGCAGTGCCGCCAGGCTCGCGGCCGTGCGCACGGGGTGCACCCGCTCTCCTTTCAAGCGCTCCAGCCCTGCCCGGAAGCGGCGAGCCGCTCGAGCAGTGCCGCCGGCGCCCAGCGCGGGCCGTGCGTGCTCGCAAGCTCGCGCATGGTTTTCACCACGCGTTCAAGTCCCGCATGCTGTGCCCAGTACATCGGTCCACCCCGCCAGGCCGGAAACCCGTAGCCGTTGACGTAGACAACGTCGATGTCGCTGGCGCGTGCGGCGATGCCCTCCTCCACGATGCGCGCTCCCTCATTGACCAGCGGATGCAGCAAGCGGTCGAGGATTTCCGGGTCCGGGATCTCCCGGCGCCGGATCTTAAGATCGCGCGAGACGCCCTCGATCAGAGTGGTGACCTCCGGATCAGGAATCCGGGTGCGCCCTTCATAGCGATAAAACCCCTTGCCGGTCTTCTGACCCAGACGCCCCTGCGCGACCAGCCGCTCGAGGATCGGCGAATAGCGCTCATCGGCGGGGAGCTTGCGGCTCTTGCGGATCATGAAGCCGATGTCGTTGCCAGCCAGATCGCGCACCGCGAGCGGGCCCATGGCGAATCCGAAGCCCTCGATCACACGGTCGATCTGACCCGGCGTGGCGCCCTCCTCCAGCAGAAATTCCGCTTCCAGGCCGTAAAACCCCAGCATGCGGTTACCGATGAAGCCATCGCAGTTGCCGGCGAGCACCGGCACCTTGCCTAAGGTCTTGCCGAGTGCCATGACGGTCGCGAGTGTCTGCGGCGAGCTCTGCGCCCCGCGCACGTTCTCGAGCAGCTTCATGACGTTCGCGGGGCTGAAGAAATGCGTGCCGACGACCTGCTGCGGACGCGAAGTGGCAGCAGCGATCGCATCAATATCGAGGGTGGAGGTATTGGTCGCGAGGATGGCATGCGCCGCGGCGACTTTGTCGAGGCGCCCGAACACCTCCTGCTTCACCTTCAGGTCCTCGAACACCGCTTCGATGACGATATCCGCAGCCTGCAGTTCATCGTAACTCGTCACCCCGCGCACCAGCGACACGGCACGATCGGCGCGCTCCTGGGTGAAGCTGCCGCGTGCGACCGAGGTCGCGTAGTTCTTGCGCACCTGTGCCAGTCCGCGCGCCAGCGCCTCGCCCGACAGTTCCAGCAGCGTCACCGGAATGCCGGCATTGGCGAAGTTCATGGCAATGCCGCCGCCCATGGTGCCNNCGCGCTCGGCGAAGAACACGTGCACCAGCGCCTTGCGCTGCGCACTGTCGCGGCACTCCATGAAGTACTGGCGCTCGAGCCGCAAGGCCTCGTCTTTGGGCTGCGTGCAGGCCGCCTCGATGCTGTCCACGATACGAAACGGCGCGAGCTGGCCGCGCGCCTTTGCACTGAGCTTCTTGCGAAATCCGGCAAACACCTCCGGGTTCACCTCACGGATGCGTTCACGCAACTCGCTGGTGATGCGCAGCGGTTGCCTGTCCAGGGCCAGTCGTCCTGCAAGTGCCACCGCGGCGCCCANNCGCGTCGTCGGCGACCTCATCGACAAGTCCGAGTTCCAGCGCGCGCCCGGCGGGAATCTGTGCACCGCTCGTGATCGCCTCCAGCGCGGCGGCGGCCCCTGCGAGTCTCGTGAAGCGCACCGTGCCGCCCGCGCCGGGGATCAACCCCAGCTTCACTTCCGGAAGCCCGACTTTCGCTGCCGGCGCGAGGGTGCGCGCGTGGCAGGTAAGCGCGAGCTCGAAGCCGCCGC
>PMHN01000102.1:0-3927 GCA_003156695.1 Gammaproteobacteria bacterium | reverse complement strand
CTCAACGCGTTGACCGGCGGGAAGTCCATTTCCAGTATGAGCACCCCTCCCGCCCGGCGGGTACTCACTGCGCCTGGCGCGGGCTGCACGGTAAAGTGACTCGCTCTGGATGCTCAGCTGCCGCGCACGGCCTCCACCTGGATGGCAAGTTTCACGTCCATCTTGAAGCCGTACTTGTCGCCGTAGCTGATGCCGTAGTCGGCGCGGTTAAAGGTCCCGATGACGTCCGCTCCGCAGTGTTGCTTCTTATCCGGATAGGTCATGCACTTGAACGTGCGGATGGTGAGGGTCAGCGGGCGGGTGACGCCGTGCAGGGTGAACTGCCCTTCAACCTGGGTCGGCGCACCGTCCTTGAAGCCGACGAGCGTTCCCTTGTAGGTCGCGGTCGGATACTTCGCCACGTCGAGCATCTCGGCGGACGTCGTGTGCTCGTTGAGTTTCGGCATGCCGAAGTCGATCGAAGTCGCATCCACGGTCACATCCACGGTGCCCGTGCCCTTGTCCTTGTCGAGGACGATGGTCCCGGAAGTGTGGTCGAACTTGCCGCGCCACACCGACATGCCAGCGAAGTGATCCGTTTCAAAGCTCGGATAGGTGTGCGACGGGTCGATCTGGTAGGTCACCGGGTCGGCGACCGCGTAACCTGTCACGAGGGTGAGCGTTACTGCCGCCAGCGCAGTCTTCATCATGGGGAGGCTCCTTAGAGTGTTGATTCTTGGGCCCCTTAGCGTAGCGGCACCCGGGGGTGCTAAGCCACCCCCTTAATGGGGAGCCTTGAACCGGACCACCCACAGCGCCGCACGGCGAGTCTTGGGCGGTCATGTGCCAGACCTTCGGCGTTAAAAGCCGGCCTCTAAGTGGAGCTGCCTTTCTTTTTTTGGGCTCTCCTCGTGGGCACCTTCTTTCCCGCCTGACGCGCTTCGGAAAGCCCAATTGCGATTGCCTGCTTTCGGCTCCTCACTAACTTCCCCGAGCGCCCGCTTCTTAGCTTGCCCTCTTTCATCTCGTGCATTGCACGCTCGACTCTCTTCGCGCTCGCCTCGCTATATTTACGCGTCATAACCGGTTCCTCGGGGCTTTGGGTCGGGAGGCTCACTAGCTCCTGGCCCACTGCGTGCCCCCTGGTCAGGACACCGCGCGAGCTGCGAAGCTACGTCACTCGCAAGCTCGCGCGTATCAGCGTCAGGTCGGCCCAATCACGAGCAACACGATCAATGTCGCGACTACCAGGCCGAAGCCGCAACCTGGCGGATAGCCTGATCGCATCTACAGGTTGCGGCCAAATTCCTTGACCTGCTTGCGTGCCTCATCTCTGGCGAGACCATAGCGTTCCTGAATTTTTCCCGCGAGGTATTCGCTGTCACCTTCGGCCATCTTGAGATCGTCATCAGTGAGCTTGCCCCACTTTCCCTTGAGCTTGCCTGCGAGTTGTTTCCACTGTCCCTTGATCTTGTCTTCGTTCATGAGAGTCTCCGTGGTTGAATGGATGCAGTCCTGCGCGCGCGAACCCAAGGATAGAGCAACGGGATTTTCTACAAAGCATCCACGGTCCCATTGCTTTGTCAGAGCATCTTGCCCTGCTTGTAGGGAGGCTCTGACACGCTACAAAACGCATGCCGCGCGTGCGGCGTGGCCCTTAACCGGCGATCGGATGCGCCTTTAGTCCCAGCGCCCTGGCGACGACTTCGTGCGTGATGTGCCCGGCATGGACATTGAGCCCCGCCGCCAGCCCCGGGTCGCGCTTGCACGCGCCCTGCCAGCCAAGATCAGCCAGGGCGCGCACGTAGCGCAATGTTGCGTTGGTAAGCGCCAGCGTGGAGGTACGGGGCACGGCACCGGGCATGTTGGCCACGCAGTAGTGGATGACGCCGTCCACGACGAAAGTCGGCTCGGCGTGCGTCGTCGGGCGGCTGGTTTCGAAGCATCCGCCCTGGTCAATTGAAATGTCGACCAGCACCGCGCCGGGCTTCATCGTTGCAATGGTGGCGCGCGTCAGGAGCCGGGGAGCCGCAGCGCCGACGACCAGCACCGCCCCGATCACGAGGTCTGCATCCTTCACCAGCAGTTCGATGGTCTCGGTGGTCGAATAGGCCGTGCGGATCGAGGAGCCGAAAATGGTGGACAGCTCGCGCAGCCGCTCCACCGAGCGGTCAACCACCGTGACGTCGGCACGCAGGCCGACCGCCATCTCGGCCGCGTGGGTGCCGGAAACACCGCCACCGAGAATGATTACCTTGGCCGGCGGCACACCCGGAACGCCGCCGAGGAGAATACCGAAGCCGCCGTTGGCCTTCTGCAGGCTGGCGGCCCCCACCTGGATCGACATGCGGCCAGCGACTTCGCTCATGGGCGTAAGTAACGGCAGCGACCCGTTGGGTGCGGTCACCGTCTCGTAGGCGATAGCGGTGGCGCCGGATTTCATCAGGGCCTGGGCCTGCGCCGGATCGGCGGCGAGGTGCAGGTAGGTAAAGAGCAGCTGGTCCTTGCGCAGCATCTGGCACTCGACGGGCTGCGGCTCCTTGACCTTCACTACCATGTCGGCGTGCGCAAAGACATCCGCCGCGCGCGGCGCGATGCTCGCGCCCGCGGCGCGGTATTGCGCATCGTCGACGCCGATGCCATTGCCGGCACTGGTTTCCACCAGCACCTCGTGACCAGCCGCCACCAGCTCGCGCACACCCGCCGGCACCAGGCCGACGCGATATTCATGAACCTTGATTTCCCGCGGAACGCCGATGCGCATGGGGATCCCTCCGGTAAGAAAGTATTCTTCTAGCGCGTCCGGGCGTAGGCGGGCAAGCCCTGTGCGAATTCACGCAGCGCGCCGATACCGCTCTCCTCGGCGCCGCTGCACCATTCACGCAGCTGCGCAAGCGCGCGCGCGGGACTGGCGGATGAGCCGTCCCACAGCTGCTGCAGGGCTTCGCGGTACTCGACCACGCGGCGCAACACCTCGTACTCCTCGAGCAACTCGCGCAGCTTCCGCCGCGCCTCCTCCGCCAGCAGCGTCGGGTGGCGGATCATGAGCTTCGGCGCGATGCCCGGCACCGCGCCCTGCGGCTCGTGACGCGCGAGATCGCGGCACACTGGCAGCACCACCCGGCGTGAATAGGCCCGCAGTACGTGCATGCGGTTGGTGAACAGTGCCCGCACCGTGTCGTCATCCAGCTCGCGACGGCGGCGCTCCAGGCGCGGGCGGGGAGCGACCCAGCGCACCTTCGCCAGCCCCAGGGCGCTGAACAGGCGTATCCATAGCCAGCCGATGTCCAGCTCCCAGCGCTGCACGGCGAAACGCGCCGAGCGCGGAAAGGCGTGATGGTTGTTGTGCCAGCCTTCGCCGAACGTCAGCAGAGCGACCCACCAGCTATTGGTGGAAAGATCGCGCGTGGCAAAACGGCGCGTGCCCCAGGAATGCGTTGCCGAATTCACCAGCCAGGTAGCGTGCAGGCCAACCACCGTGCGCACGAAGATGCCCCACATCAGGAATGGCAGCCCGCCGATTGCCAGAAGAATGACGCCAAGCACGATCATGGGCACGTAGTGATACTTGGTGATCCAGACGTGGAATTTATCTTTGGCGAGATCGGGGACGTAGCGGGCCAGCGTGGTCGTGTCATGATGCATGGACTTGCCCATGAGAATCCAACCCATGTGCGCCCACCATTTGCCCTCGATGGGCGAATGCGGGTCGCCGTCAGCATCCGAATACTGATGGTGAATGCGATGCGTGGCCACCCAGAAAATCGGTCCGCCTTCGAGCGCCAGAGTTGCGCACGTAGTGAGGAAATACTCAACCCACTTCGGAGTCCGGTAGCCGCGATGCGTGAGCAGGCGGTGATAGCACATGCCGATGCCGACATTGGTGGCGAAAACCCAGAGGACCAAGGCGCAGATGAGAGCCTTCCACGTGAACATGAAGAGCGCGGC
>PMHN01000193.1 GCA_003156695.1 Gammaproteobacteria bacterium | reverse complement strand
GCAAGCGCAGCTGGAACTGGACAGCAGTGCCCGCGCGGATCGGGCGCTTGAACGGGTGAGACGCTGGTCGCGGCTGACCCGTTCGGGTGATCTGGCTGAGGTGCGCGGGCTTTCGGATTCGCATCCGATCTGGCCTACCGTTACATCGACCCGCGACAATTGCGTCGGCGTTCACTGCGAGGATTTTTCGCGCTGCCACGTGGCCTCCGCACGGCGCGCGGCGCAGGAAGCCGACATCGTAATCGTGAACCACCACCTCCTGCTCGCGGATCTTGTTTTGAAGGAGGACGGATTCGGCGACATCTTAGGTTCCGCCGATGCCCTCATTCTGGATGAGGCGCATCAGCTGCCGGATCTTGCGACCCAGTTTCTTGGGGCAAACTTCAGCAGCCGCCGGATCGAGGGCGTGTTGAAGGGCGTGCGCATCGAATTGGAAAACGCCGGACAGGGGCCGGCCGGCGCTGTCTCGGCAAATAGCACCGAGCGCATCGCACGATCGCTCGGCGAGGTCGAGGAGAGCCTGCGTACCCTCGCGCTGGAACTGCCGCCAGTCGCGGCGCGTGTCGCCTGGTCGGAGATGCCGCTCGAGTTCGCCGCGACAGCCCTGCAGCTTGCGCAATGCCTCTTCGTGCTCGGGAGCGAGCTCATTGCCGCGGGAACCGACACGCCGCTCGCCCACATCGGTGCGCGTGCGGGGGAGCTTGCCGCGGCGCTTGAGAGCATTGCCGCCGCAGGCAGCGCGCAGGGGGCACGCACGGTGGAAACTTCGCCGCGCGGCTTTGCATTGACGCTCCTGCCATTTGATATCGCGGAGCGCTTTCAGACACTGCTGCGTGCGCATCACTGCGCGTGGATCTTTACCTCAGCTACGCTCTCGGTGGGCGAGGAGTTCAGTCATTTCTCGAACCGGCTGGGATTTGCGGACGCCGAGGAACTTAAAATCGACAGCCCCTTCGACTACGCGCACCAGGGGCTCCTATATTTGCCTGCGGGACTGCCGGATCCGGGAAGTCCAGCGCACGTCGAGGCGGTGATCGCGACGGCATTGCCGTTGATCGACGCATCGCACGGGGGTGCCTTCGTGCTCTTCACGAGTCATCGGGCGCTCGCGCGCGCCGCAACGCTGCTGCGCACGCACTGGGGTGATCCGGCGCCGCACCGCTTGTACGTGCAGGGCGAGGCGCCGCGTGAGCGGCTGCTGGAGGATTTTCGCGCCGACGGCGACGGAGTGCTCCTCGGCACCGCGAGCTTTTGGGAGGGTGTCGACGTCCAAGGCGAGGCGCTGCGGCTCGTCATCATCGATAAGCTCCCATTTGCCTCACCCGAGGATCCTCTGGTCAAGGCGCGCGTCGAGCATCTGCAGATGCAGGGCGGCAATGCCTTTCGCGACTATCAATTGCCGGAGGCTGCGCTTGCTTTGAAGCAGGGCGTCGGCCGTTTGATCCGCAGCGAAGATGACTTTGGCGCCGTCGCCATCTGCGACCCGCGGCTCACGGGCAGGAGCTACGGCAAAGTTTTTCTCGCCGCGCTGCCGCCCATGCGCATCACGCGCGAGGTCGATGAGGCGCTCAAATTTCTGCGCCGGCACGCGGGCGCACGCAGGTTTGCCCACGCCGCGCAGCCGGCATGAGGATTCTGGCCCTCGACACGGCGACGCAGGCGTGTTCGACCGCGCTATTGTCGGCGGACGCTGCGATCACGCGCGAACTTCTGACCGAGCGCGGACACGCCGAGCATATTTTATCGATGATCGATGCCGTGCTGGCCGAAGCGGGTATCGGGCTCAATGAGGTGGGCGCGCTGGCATTTGGCCGCGGACCGGGTGCATTTACCGGCGTGCGCCTCGCGGCGAGCGTCGCGCAGGGACTCGCCTTCGCGGCGCAGCTGCCGGTGGTGCCGGTTTCGGACCTTAGTGCAATTGCGCAGCGCGCATTCGATGAGGTCCGCCAGCTTGACCATGTGCTCGTGTGCCAGGATGCGCGCATGCAGGAGGTTTACTGGGCCTGCTTCGACCGCGGCACGGACGGACTTGCGAGCCTCGTAGGCCCCGAGAACGTCGGTCGCGCCGGCGAAGTCGAACTGCCCGCGGCCTGGCGCGGGGCGATCGGTGCGGCGGGGCAGGGCTTTCGCGTCTACCCGGAGCTCAAGATCTCCCTTAATGGCGGTTTTGGCAGCGTCCAGGAGGAGCTCTTGCCCCGCGCGATCGAAATTGCCCGCCTCGCCTGGCCTGCGGCGCTCGCGGGGCTCACTGTGGAGGCGCAGGAGGCGCTTCCGGTCTATGTGCGCGACGACGTCACACGCACGTCACGGATTTGAAATGGATTCTTCCTGCGCGTCATGAATCTGCAACACAGTGCCCCTGTAATATTCCCCCATGCACGTAGCCAACGAATGAGCTCGAAACAGGTTTTGATCGTGGAGGACGAGCGGCCGATCAGGGAGATGATCGCCTTCGGCCTCAAGCGCGCCGGCTTCGATGTGCGCGAGGCGGAGGACTGTCGCGGCGCCCGCGCGGCGCTCGCCGACCGTCGTCCGGATCTCATGCTGGTGGATTGGATGCTGCCCGACATGAGCGGGCTTGAGCTCACTCGGGCACTCAAGCGCGACCGCGAAACGCGTGAGCTGCCCATCATTCTATTGACGGCGCGCTCCGAAGAAGGCGACAAAGTGGCGGGTCTCGAAGGCGGTGCTGACGACTACATCACCAAGCCCTTCTCGCCGCGTGAATTGCTGGCGCGCATCCATGCGGTCCTGCGCCGCAGCGGATCGGGCGCCGTGGAGGAACTTCTGGAGTTCGAAGGACTCGCTCTCGACCAGGGAAGTCACCGCGTCATGGTGGGCGATCGGACCGTGGGGCTCGGGCCCACCGAGTACCGCATGCTCGAATTCTTCATGACGCATCCGGAGCGGGTCTACACCCGCGATCAGCTGCTCGATCGCATCTGGGGCGGCAACGTGTACGTGGAGGAGCGGACCATTGACGTGCACATTCGCCGCCTGCGCAAGGCGCTCGAGGAATTCGGGTACGATCGCTTTGTCCAAACCGTGCGCGGCTCCGGTTACCGCTTTTCGGCGCGCACGGTGTAAGAGAGCCTTAGAAGTTCAATCACATGCAACCCGCGACGCAGGCATGGTGGTTCGCGGCGGGTCGATTGCTCGGGACCGTACTCGTCGGCGCCGGCGCTGGCTGGCTGGTGGGGCGGCACCCGTGGGCGGGACTCGCGTGTGCGCTCACGCTGCACCTGGCGTGGGTGCTGGCCAACCTGTTCCGCGTGGAATGGTGGCTGCGCCACCGTAACTACGCCGACCCGCCCAACGTCGGCGGCGTATGGGGCGAGATCATCGCGCAGATCGTGCGGCTGCACCGCCGTAAGCGCTTCCATAAACAGCGCTTCGTGCAACTCATGCGCCAGCTGCAGCGCTCCACCGCGGCACTGCCCAACGGCGTCGTCATCCTCAACGCGCAGCGCGAGATCATGTGGTTCAACCGCATGGCCGCGCGGCTGCTGAACCTGCGCCGCACGGCGGACCTGGGGATGCGCATCGAGAACCTGTTGCGCGAGCCGGAGTTCGTGCGTTACCTCGCGGGTAGCGACTACTCCACGCCGGTTGTCATCCGCCCGATGAACGGCGAGGACTCATACCTGTCGCTGCAGGTCGCCCCCTACGGCGACGGTCAGCTGCTGCTGCTGGTGAGCGATGTGTCGCGCCAGATGCGCCTGGAGGCGGTGCGCCGCGACTTCGTCGCCAATGCCTCCCATGAGCTGCGCTCGCCGCTCACCGTGATTTCGGGCTACCTCGAAACGCTCGGCGCAGATCCGGCACTGGACCCGGGGCTTGAGGCACCGGTAATGGAGATGCGCCGCCAGGCCGTGCGCATGACGGCCATCATCCGTGATCTCATCGAGCTGTCGCGGCTCGAGGAAGGCAACGAAGCGGTGGTCGGCGAAGCGCTGGATGTGGCGGCGCTCATCGGGCTGTTGCGCAAGGATGTCGTGGCGAGGAGCGTGCGTCCGCGCGACGTGCGGGTGCGGATCGACTCCGCCGCACGGCTCCTGGGAAGCGAATCCGAAATCACTTCCGCGTTTTCCAACCTGGTGGACAACGCCGCCAAGTACACCGGCAGCGAGGGCTCGCTGGAGATGCGCTGGTGGGTGGACAAGGAGGGCGGTCATTTCGCCGTCAGTGACACGGGCATCGGCATTCCTCCCGAACACATCCCGCGCCTCACCGAGCGCTTTTACCGCGTGGATGCGGGTCGCTCACGCGCCACCGGGGGCTCGGGTCTCGGGCTCGCGATCGTGAAGCACGTGCTGCAGCGGCATGGCGGCACCCTCGAGGTGCAAAGCCGCCTCGGGGAGGGCAGCACCTTTACCTGCCATTTCCCGCCGGCGCGCATTCTTCCCGTCACCCAGGCCGCAAGCGCTGCAACGGCTTAACTTTTCTCTGCAACCTGCTAATTCGTAAGAAAGATTTAGCCGCACTGTCACAGAATCGACACTGCGGCGGGCGACCCTTAAGCCGTCCAACCAGGAGCTTTCGGACGAGCCGCAGATGGCCAAACCCACGGTCCGCACGCTGTTTCTCTCAGACATCCACTTAGGGTTCAGACACGCGCGCGTCAGGGAACTCAACGAGTTCCTGCATGGCATCGAGGCGCAGAGCATCGTGCTGGTCGGGGACATCGTCGACGCCCTGAGCCTGGCGCGGCGCGCGTTCTGGACCGCGGAGCACACGCAGGTCGTGCGGACGCTGCTGGCGTGTCAGCGCGCCGGCACGCGCCTCATCTACATCCCGGGCAACCACGACGCCAGCCTCGCGGTGCTCGCCGGCATGCTGCAGGGACAGTTCGAGGTCCACCGCGAATGGGTTCATCGTACGGCGCGCGGCGCGCGCCTGCTGGTGCTGCACGGCGACCAGTTCGACGGGCTTGGGTCGTGTCCGCGCTGGCTCAACCGCTTAGGCAACACGCTGCACGGCGGGATCGTCGCTGTCAGTCACGGCGTGAATAACGTGCGGCGGATGCTCGGCAAGCCGTACTGGGCGATGTGCGAGCCCATGAAGCTAAGTTTCACCGCGAGCGTGCGCTACATCAGTGAGTTCGAGCAGCTTGCCGCCCGCCACGCCGCGCGCTTCGGCTACGATGGCGTCGTGTGCGGCCACATCCACCGCGCCAACCTGTGCCACATCGATGGCACGCTCTATGCCAACACCGGCGACTGGGTGGAGAGCTGCTCGGCGCTCATCGAGACCAGTCGCGGTGAGCTGAAGCTGCTGCGCTGGCCGAACGTCACGCAATCCCTGAGCCAACCCGCCGACGGCCTTATCGCCGACGCCGCGTGAGGATCGCGCTCGCAAGCGATGCCTGGGCGCCGCAGACCAACGGCGTCGTCACCACCCTCAAGGCAACGGCGGACACGCTCATGGCGCAGGGTTACGAGGTGCGCGTCATCTCGCCGCAGGGGCTGCGCAGCATCGCCTGTCCGAGCTATCCGGAAATCCGCCTCGCTGTCGCGCCCGGCGCGCACGTGGCGCGGCAACTGCAGGCGTTGCGCCCACACGCGATTCACGTCGCCACCGAGGGACCGGTGGGACTTGCGGTGCGCGGCTACTGCCGGGCGCACGGCCTGCCGTTCACCACCTCGTACCACACCCGCTACCCGGAATACCTGCGCGCGCGCTGGCCGCTGCCCCTCGCGGCAAGCTACGCGTGGTTGCGGCATTTTCATGGCGCCGCGGCGCGCACTTTTGTCAGCAGCGCCAGTCTCGAGAGCCAGCTCGCCCAGCGGGGCTTTGCGCACCTGCACCGCTGGCGCCGCGGGGTGGACCTCAGGCGCTTTCGCAATCTCGCCCCCCACCCTGAGCCTGCCGGCCTGCCGCGGCCCATCATCGCGTGTGTCGGCAGGCTCGCGGTCGAGAAGAACCTGCACGCATTCCTCGGCCTGCCGCTGCCGGGCAGCAAGGTCATGATCGGCGATGGTCCGCAGCGCGCCGCACTGGCGCGGCGCTACCCACAGGCGTTCTTTACCGGTTACCGCTTCGGGGATGAGCTCGCGAGCCTGCTGGCCGGCGCAGATGTGCTGGCATTTCCGAGTCTGACCGACACCTTCGGCCTCGTCATGATCGAGGCCCTGGCGTGCGGCGTCCCGGTGGCCGCCTTCCCGGTGCCGGGCCCGATCGATGTGATAGAGCAGGGTGTGACCGGTGTCCTGCACACCGACCTCGCGATCGCGATAACGTCCGCTCTCGGGCTCGACCGAGCCGTGTGCGCGCGGCGCGCCGCCGCCTTCAGCTGGGAGGCGGCGACCGCGCAGTTCCTCGCGGGCCTGGCCCCGATCCCGCGGGCGCTGCGTGCCACGCTGGCCGTGCGCCGCAGTTCCGCTATGATCGCGCCTGTTGTCGCGCGCAGACAGACGAGCGACGCCGGAGACGTTTGATGGAAACCGCGGATCTCAGCCACCACATCTCGCGCCGGTTCAACGAGGACCTCGAGCGCGTGCGCAGCAAAGTGCTCGGCATGGGTGGGTTCGTCGAGCAACAGCTGCAGAAAGCCATTACCGCGCTGGTGGAGGGCGACAGCTCGCTCGGGGAGTCGGTAGCACTCGATGACCAGCAGGTGAACAACATGGAGGTTGCCATCGACGAGGACTGCAGCAAGATCCTGGCGACGCGCGCCCCGGCGGCCGGCGATCTGCGCGTCATCGTCGCGATCATCAAGACCATCACCGATCTGGAGCGCATCGGGGATGAGGGCGAGAAGATCGGCTACATCGCCTCCAGACTCGCGACCATGGAGCGCCCCGCCGACAAGTACCGCGAAATCAAGCATCTTGGCCGCGTGGTATCGGAAATGGTGCACGACGCGCTGGATGCGTTTGCGCGCATGGACGTTGAGTCCGCGCTGCGGGTGGCGCGGCAGGACCGCCTGGTGGACGAGGAATACGAGGCGATCCAGCGCCAGAGCATCACCTTCATGATGGAGGACCCGCGCACCATCCGCCGCGCGCTGGACGTGATGTGGGTGGTGCGCTCGCTCGAGCGTATCGGCGATCACGCCAAGAACATCAGCGAGTACGTCATCTACATGGTGCACGGCAAGGACATCCGCCACACCTCTCTCGACGACGTCGAGCGCGAGCTGCGTGGCGGTACCGCCGCCGCAGTGCCGCCGGCATCGGCCTAGCGCGCTCTTAAGCACTCGCCACGTGTCCGAGCGGCGTCTGATCAATGCCGGGGGGTTCGCCGCGTGCGCGGCGCTGCTCGCTTACGCGCTGTATTCGCAATTTTACCTGGGGCTGGAGCCGTGCCCGCTGTGCATCTTCCAGCGCATCGGCGTGGCGCTCGTGGGGCTGGCGTTTCTCGCCGCCGCGCTGCATGACGCGCACGGTGGCGGCCGCTACGTGTACGCCACGCTCATCGGTCTTGCGGCGCTCGCGACGCTGGGGGTCGCGGCGCGCCACCTGTATGTGCAGAGCCTGCCCCCCGGTGCCATTCCGTCGTGCGGCGCGCCGCTGGCCGTGCTGATGAAGTTCATGCCGGTGTGGCAGCTGATCCGCAAGGTGCTCACCGGCAGCGGCGAGTGCAGTGCGGTCAACTGGCGGTTCCTGGGTCTCACCATGCCGGCCTGGGTTGGCCTGTGGGCACTGGCCCTCGGCGCCGCCGGCGTGCTCGGCAACCTCAGACGAGAAGCCGCCGCAGCACGTTGACGTACATGCGATGCAGGGCGTCGAGGTCGGCGACGCGTACGCATTCGTCGACTTTGTGGATGGTGGCGCTGACCACGCCCAGTTCCACGATCTGCGCGCCCAGCGGGGCGATAAAGCGCCCGTCGGATGTGCCGCCCCCGGTGGAGAGCTTCGGCTGCGCGCCGGTGACTTCCGCCACCGCATTGCCCACCGCGCGGCACAGCTGCCCCGGGGGCGTATAGAAAGGCTCCCCGGACACGTACCACTCCAGGCTGTAGCGCACCTGGTGCCGGCGCAGGATGTCTTCGACGGTGGCTTTGAGCTTCGCCAGTGTCTGCACCGGCGAGTAACGCAGGTTGAAACGCGCCTTGAGCTCGCCCGGAATGACATTCGGCGCGCCGGTGCCGGCGGCGATGTTGGAAACCTGAAAGGTCGTCGGCTGGAAATGCTCGGTGCCCTGGTCCCACTCACGCGCGGCGAGCTCGGCGAGCGCCGGGGCAAGTGTGTGTACCGGATTCTCGGCGAGCTGCGGATACGCAACGTGTCCCTGCACGCCGTGCACGGTGAGCCGGCCGCTTAGGGAGCCGCGGCGCCCCACCTTGATGGTATCGCCAATGGCGGCTTCGCTCGAGGGTTCGCCGACGACGCACCAGTCGATGCGCTCGCCGCGTGCGCGCAGCACCTCCACGACCCGTCGCGTGCCATCGGTCGACGGACCTTCCTCGTCACTGGTGATGAGAAACGCGATGGACCCTCGGTGACCCGGGTGCGCCTGCACGAACTCGAGAGCCGCCGTGACCTGTGCCGCGAGTCCGCTCTTCATGTCCGCGGCGCCGCGGCCGTAAAGGAACCCGTCGCGAATTTCCGGCTTGAAGGGATCGCTGTGCCATTCATCGCGTGGGCCCGCGGGGACCACATCCGTGTGGCCGGCGAAGCAGAACACGGGCCCCTCCTGGCCACGCCGTGCCCACAGGTTGGCGACCTCGCCGAACGGCAACGATTCGATGGCAAAGCCGGCCTTGCCGAGGTGCTCGGCGATGAGCTGCTGGCAGCCCCCGTCAGCCGGCGTCACAGACGGTCGTGCGAGTAGAGCTTGAGTCAATTCAAGGGTTTGTGACATCGGCGAGCGGCATCAGCCTTTAAGGGTTTGCGTTTATACGGCCACGCCTTGTGCGCGGGCAAGCTCAGCGTGGTGTCACGCGCGTGCAAAGTCGCGCAGCAACACTGTGCGAGGCGGTCACAAGGAGGTGGCCGCTGCCACCGGCGATCGCTGTCATGAGACCGTCATATCATTGTCATCTAATGCGCGCGACCCGCGCTGCGAATAATCAAGGACCCAGGAGTGGAATCATGAACGTATTGAGTGCGAAGCGGATGCTCTTGACGGCGGTGGGCGCAGTCGCGTTCGCCGGCTCCGCGCACGCCATCGACATTTCCGGCGCGGGCGCGACATTTCCCTATCCGGTCTATTCCAAGTGGGCTGACGCCTACAAGCAGCAGACGGGCGTTGGCCTTAACTATCAGTCCATCGGCTCGGGCGGCGGTATCAAGCAGATCAAGGCGAAGACCGTCACGTTCGGCGCGTCCGACATGCCGCTCGAGGCAAAGGACCTGCAGCAGGCGGGCCTGGTGCAGTTCCCGATGATCATCGGCGGGGTCGTACCGGTGGTGAACGTCAAGGGCGTATCGGGCGGCCAGATGGTGCTCGATGGGGCGACGGTCGCTGCCATCTACCTGGGCGAGATCACCAAGTGGAACGATTCACGCATCCGCAAGGCCAACCCGAAGCTGGCGCTGCCGGCGACGGCCATCGCGCCCGTGTATCGCTCGGACGGCTCCGGAACGAACTTCCTGTTCTCCAACTACCTCTCGAGCGCCTATCCGAAATTTCTTAGCACCATCGGCGCTAACACCTCGGTGCAGTGGCCGGTGGGCATCGGCGCCAAGGGCAACGAGGGCGTCGCCAACATGACGGCGCAGACAGACGGCGCCATAGGCTACGTGGAGTATGCCTACGCCAAGCAGAACAAGATGGCGTACGTGGATCTGGTCAACGCGGCCGGCAACGCGGTCGCCCCGAACGCGGAGAGTTTCCAGGCGGCTGCCGCGAACGCCGACTGGGCGCACGCGCCGGGCTACCATCTGATCCTCACCAACCAGCCAGGCGCGAAGAGCTGGCCGATCACCGGCGCGAGCTTCATCCTCCTGTACAGCACACCGCCGGATCCGGCGGCGACGGCGACGGCGCTGAAGTTCTTTGACTGGGCCTACAAGAACGGCGGCAAGATGGCCGCGGACCTGGACTACGTGCCGCTGCCGGACAGCCTGATCAAGCTGGTGCGGGCAACCTGGAAAGCCGAAATCAAGTAACCTGCTTAGGTAGGCGCGTACCGCATGGCGTGCGGGCGCGCCGCGCGGCTGTGTGCGCTTGCCACGCCGGCGTTGGCTGCGGCTTGAGCGCGGAGGCCGCCGCCGCTTGCGATTATGTGGACACATTAAGATAGGCCACTGGTGACAGGTTGCCGTCCGCGATGAATCCAGTCCCCGCCATAGATCCCGCGCAGGCCGCGGGCCAGCGGCTGCGTGAGCGGATGTTCCGGGGCGCCACGTTCGCCGCGGCGCTGCTGGTGCTGCTGCTCCTCGGCGGCGTCGCCTTCTCGCTGGCGGTGGGATCCTGGCCGGCGTTCGCGCACTTCAAGTTCGCTTTCCTCACGCGCGAGATCTGGAACCCGGTGACCGACGAGTACGGCGCGCTGGCCCCGATATTCGGCACACTCGTCACCTCGTTCCTGGCGCTGCTGCTGGCGATTCCTGTAAGTCTCGGCATCGCCATCTTTCTCACGGAACTTGCGCCGGTGTGGCTGAAGCGCCCGGTTGGGATCGCGATCGAGCTCCTGGCGGCGGTCCCGAGCATCATTTTCGGTATCTGGGGCCTGTTCGTGCTCGCCCCGATCCTGCAGCGGCACGTGCAGCCATGGCTGATCGATGCCCTGGGTCCGTTGCCCTTCGTCGGCAAGTTGTTTCAGGGCCCGCCGTACGGAATTGGCATACTGACCGCGGGCCTGGTGCTCGCGATCATGGTTATCCCGTTCGTATCGGCGGTCATGCGCGATGTGTTTGAAACGGTGCCGGACGTGCTCAAGGAGTCCGGCTACGGACTCGGGGCCACCACCTGGGAGGTCATCTGGCAGGTCGTGGTGCCCTACTCACGCACCGGGATGATCGGCGGCATCATGCTGGGTTTGGGACGAGCACTCGGCGAAACCATGGCGGTGACGTTCGTTATCGGCAACGCACACCGCATCAGTTCCTCACTCCTCGCCCCCGGCACCACCATTTCGGCCTCCATTGCCAACGAGTTCGCAGAGGCGGTGGGGGATCTGTACACGTCCTCGCTCATTGCACTCGGGGCGCTGCTGTTCCTCATCACCTTCACGGTCATCGCGGCCGCGCGCTTTATGCTCCTGCGGCTTGACCGTCGCGCGCTATCGTCCGTATGAGCCGCCGCGCGCTACGCACGTTCTATAACCTGCTGGCCTTAAGCCTGTCGGGCCTTGCGACCGCCATCGGCCTGTTCTTTCTCGGTGCGATCCTCTGGACACTGATCAAGAACGGGGTCGGCGGCATGTCGCTGAGTGTATTCACCGCCATGACGCCGCCGCCCGGCAGCAGCGGCGGGCTGCTGAATGCCATCTACGGCAGCGTCGTCATGACGCTCATCGGGATTCTCATCGGCGGACCCGTGGGGATGCTCGCCGGCACTTACCTGGCGGAGTACGGGCGCACTTCGCGCCTCTCCATGGTGGTTCGCTTCGTAAACGATGTGCTGCTGTCCGCTCCCTCGATCATCATCGGGCTCTTCGTATACGAGCTGCTCGTGGTCCGCATGGGGCACTTTTCGGCGCTCGCGGGTGCCGTGGCACTGGCGATCATTGCCATCCCGGTGACCGTGCGCACCACCGAGGACATGCTGAATCTCGTGCCGCAGGGTATGAAGGATGCCTCTACCGCCATGGGCGCTTACCCCTGGCGCACCATCACGAGTGTCATCTACCCGGCGGCGCGCAGCGGCATCGTCACCGGACTGCTGCTCGCCATCGCCCGTATCAGTGGCGAGACGGCGCCGCTCTTGTTCACCGCGCTCAACAACCAGTTCTGGAGCAGCAACCTCGGCGCCCCGATGGCGAACCTGCCGGTGGTGATCTTCCAATTCGCGCTGAGTCCGTATCCAAACTGGCAACAGCTGGCGTGGTCGGGAGCGTTGCTGATCACGCTGAGCATCCTCGTCCTGAGCGTCGCCGCGCGCGTGGTGGTGTCCTCGCTGGCCCAGGGGGGCAAGCGCTGATGAACGCCCCCGAGCTGCAGCCCGGCACCGCCGCACCCGCGGCCACCGTCGTGAAGTACGACGTGCGCCACCTGGACTTCTATTACGGCCAGACGCAGGCGCTCAAGGACGTCAATCTCACGCTGCCCGACCGGCGCATTACTGCGTTCATCGGACCGTCCGGTTGCGGCAAGTCGACTCTGCTGCGGGTGTTCAACCGCATCTACGCCCTGTACCCCGGGCACCGCGCCACCGGCGACGTGCTGCTCGACGGCGAAGACATCCTCGCGCCGAGCGTGGATGCAGCGAGTCTGCGATTCCGTGTTGGCATGGTGTTCCAGAAGGCCACGCCCTTCCCCATGTCGATTTTCGACAACGTGGCTTTCGGGCTGCGGCTGTCGCGGCGCATCTCCCGCAGCGAGCTCACCGACCGGGTCGAGGAGGCGCTGCGCGCCGGGGCGATGTGGGAGGAGGTCAAGGACAAGCTGCACGAGGACGGCCGCAGTCTTTCGGGCGGTCAGCAGCAGCGGCTGTGCATTGCACGCACGCTGGCCCTGCGTCCGGAGGTGCTGCTCTTCGACGAACCGACGGCGGCGCTTGATCCCATATCTACCCTGCGGGTAGAGGAGACGCTGCAGAGTCTGCGCGAGAGCTACTGCATCGCCATCGTCACTCACAACCTGCAGCAGGCGGCACGCGTGTCCAACTTCACCGCCTTCATGTACCTGGGGGAGCTGGTGGAGATCGGACCCACGGAACAGATTTTCACGTCTCCCAAAAACCGGCGCACCGACGACTACGTCACCGGGCGCTTCGGTTGAGCGGCTGACCCATGAGCGAGTCAGGCACACCCGGCCCACGCGATCCGCAAACAGCCGCCGCCGCGACGCCGGCGGGGCCGGGCGCGAGCCCCGGCAGCGCCGATGCGGCCGTGCTGCGTCACCTGAAACCGAGCGGCCGCGTGCCTGCGCCGGCCGTGCCCGAGCCCGCGGTCGTGGACCCGGTGTTTTCCTGCCGCAACGTCAGCGTCTTCTACGGCGCCAAGGAGGCGCTGAAGGGTGTGACCCTCGATGTCGGCCGGCGCCAGGTACTGGCTATGATCGGTCCTTCGGGGTGCGGTAAATCGACGTTCCTGCGTTGTCTGAATCGTATGAACGACACTATCGCGGGTGCGCGCGTCAGCGGCACCATCCTCTTGGACGGCCAGGACATCCAGGACCCATCCCAGGACGCCGCGCAGCTGCGCGCGCGCATCGGCATGGTGTTCCAGAAGCCCAACCCGTTTCCGAAGTCGATCTACGACAACGTGGCCTATGGGCCGCGCATCCATGGCATGTCGCGCAGCCGCTCGCAGCTGGATGACATCGTGTGCACGAGCCTGCAGCGCGCGGGGCTGTGGGACGAGGTGAAGGACCGGCTGACGACCCCCGGCACCGGCTTATCCGGCGGGCAGCAGCAGCGGCTGTGTATCGCGCGCACCATCGCCGTGCAGCCGGAGGTCATCCTCATGGACGAGCCGTGCTCGGCGCTGGATCCGGTCGCGACCGCCCGCATCGAGGATCTCATCGACGAACTGCGCGAGTCTTATGCGATCGTTATCGTCACGCACTCCATGCAGCAGGCCGCGCGTGTCTCGCAGCGCACCGCGTACTTCCACCTCGGCGAGCTCATCGAGGTCGGCGAGACCGATCGGGTGTTTACCAACCCGCGCCACCGGCTCACCGAGGACTACATCACCGGGCGATTCGGCTAGTCCATTGGCCAAAATCGCAGGAGGTGCGTTCAAGCGGTCAGTGCAACACCATCTGTAACGGGAGGGTGTGGCATGAGTGGACGGGAGATAGCCCCTGAGCTTGAGGGGCAGATATGGCGGCGCTGGAAGCAAGGGGAGAGCCTGAGCGAGATCGGGCGGGCTCTGGGTAGGAGTCCATCCACTATTTTTTGCGTTCTGCGTAGGCAAGGCGGTTTTGCGCCGCGACCTCGGGTGCGCGATATCCGCTCGCTGCATTTGCACGAGCGCGAGGAGATCTCCCGGGGCATTGCCAGCGGATCGACGATGCGTGAGATCGCTGGGGCTTTGCGGCGTGCCCCTTCGAGCATCAGTCGGGAACTGCGCCGCAACGGTGGCCGAGAAGGTTACCGGGCGTGCCGCGCGGAGCAGCGTGCGTGGCATCGCGCCCGGCGCCCCAAGCCGTATCGGTTGGCCTGCAACGTACGGCTAAGAGAGCTGGTACAGCAGAAGCTGCAGCAACGCTGGTCACCCGAGCAGATCAGCGGATGGCTTGCGAGGTGCTTTGCCGGCGATGACAGTATGCGGGTGTCGCCGGAGACGATTTACCGCAGTCTGTTCATTCAGGCCCGGGGGCTGCTCAAACGGGAGCTTGTGAAGCAGTTGCGCCGCAAGCACCGCATGCGTATGCCTCGGGCGCCCAGTACTCGGGTGCCACCTTCCCAGATCATGGATGCGGTACGCATCAGTGAACGGCCACCGGAAGTGGAGGATCGAGCGGTTCCAGGTCATTGGGAAGGGGATCTGCTAGCCGGCTCGAAGAACTCACACATCGCCACTTTGGTCGAGCGGCGTTCCCGCTACCTGATGCTGGTGAAGGTGCCGGGCAAGGACACTCACAGCGTGGTCAGCGCACTGTCTCGTCAAGTGCGCAAACTACCCAGGCAGCTGCGTCGCTCCCTGACCTGGGACCGAGGAGTGGAGCTGGCCGACCACAAGCGCTTCACTCTCGCCACCGACGTGGCGGTGTACTTCTGCGATCCGAGTAGCCCCTGGCAACGCGGCAGCAACGAGAATACCAACGGCCTGCTGCGTCAGTACTTCCCGAAGAGCACAGACCTGACGGTGCATTCTCAGGCCGTTCTGGACCGGGTGGCGCTTGAGCTGAACCGCAGACCCCGTAAGACATTGGGCTTCGCCACGCCCGCGGATACACTCAACTCAAATGTTGCACCGACCGGTTGAGCCCGCTGGAAGCGATTTCGGCGGACAGTAGCTCCGTTTCCGCCGGCCAAAGGCGTGACTTTGGCCGGCT
>PMHN01000167.1 GCA_003156695.1 Gammaproteobacteria bacterium | reverse complement strand
CGCGCCTGGGCCAGCTGGCGTTAGGGTTGTGTGCGCTGATATTCGGCGGAGCGCATTTTGTCTACATGAATCTCACCGCTCCGCTGGTCCCCAAATGGCTGCCGCCTTCGCAGGTGTTCTGGGGTTATGCGACCGGGGTTTTCCACATTGCCGCGGGCGTTGCGATCCTCACGGGCGTGCAGGCCCGCCTCGCCGCGATCCTGTTGACCGTCATGTACGCGTCCTTCACCCCGCTGGTGCATGTGCCAACGCTCCTGGCCGATCCTTCCAGTCACTTTTTCTGGACTGAGAACGCCGTGAATCTCGCCCTGACCGGGGTCGCCTGGGTCGTGGCGGATTCGCTGGCGCGGCCGCGAAACTGACGCGGATTTTCGATTAGCCCCTGAATCCCATAGTTAAAGCCGGATGGTGTTTTCACGCCAGAAAGGCGACCTTTCACTCTTCAGCGGTACGCGCTGCGGCAGCTTTTTTCACCGAGAAAAACAGTTGCCGGTGTTTGCCTGCCCGCAGGATGCTCGCCGAGCGAAGGGCGACCAGTATGTACAGGACATTGAGAGCCGAGAGCGTGGTGGGGATGTGCCGTGTGCGTCGTGCTGCGGCCACGACATCTTTTGCCGTCACCCCCCGCGTTCCGCCCATACGGTGCTGCACGTAGTCCACGGCGTCCGTGTCGATCACATTGAAGTAGCCGGAGCTGCGCCGCGACTTCGAGAGCGCAAATGAAAGCACGAAGAAATAGCGCTGGGCCTCGAACACATGGTAGGTCTGACGGACCGCCTTCACCTGGCCACGGTATTTGAGACCGCGCTGCAGCGTTCGGATATTCATAGCACCCCCTCGTTCTTGTCAGCTCGTTTGCTCTAAGTCGGGAACATCACCACGCTCTCGCTACCAAATTTGGCTTTATATCCGCGATCCTGACCAGAATCTGATCAAGATCTCTACCTATCCTGAATGGGGGAATTCCGACCTCGCTCGAACGCCGACGTGTGCTTCGATGGAAACGACGTCCGCATAGTTGAGTCCAAAAATCTAGGTGCCCAGGCTGGACGCTTACCCTCAATTGCTACTCGGACCCCAAGTACTCCGCCACGGAACGTCAGCTACCGACCGTGGTGTCCCGCACGGCGGCCGGCTGCGAGAAATCCAGCTTTAACGAGGCAGCAAGAGCGTCGAGCTTGATTTTGACACTTTTGGCAGTGGTCACCGCCTCATCCAAATTGCCTCCCGCAAACGCGGCTTGCGCTTTCGACCAGAGCGATGTCGTATCGCTCAAGCTGGATTTGGCTGCATCGAGATCGACTCCTCCCGCAAGTTTCTTGTTGGCTTTCTTGTTCAAAAAATCGATGCGGCTCTGAACGGCACTCGCATCTCCCGGCAACGCGCTGGCCAAAGAGGTCCAGTCGTCGTTGAGGGCCTTCGTCACTTGGTCTTTCTTCGCAGCCGTCGCGCTTGCCAGACCTTGCGCTGCACTCATTACAGGAGGCGCTCCGCTTACGACGGCCTGGTAGTCCTTCTTGTCGAAAGACGCTTTCAATTCACCGAGCTTGTTCTGTACATCCGCCAACTGATCGGGTACGTACTTGGCCGCGTCGGTGGACGCCGCATTGACCGCCGCTTCGATATCACCGAGCATCTTCTGCGCAGGCTCTTTCTGACTTGAGCAGGCGGCCAGCATAATTCCCACAATGGAAATCAACGCGCACTGTCTGAACGGATTCGTCGACAACATGGCGGAAACTCCTAAAGATGACTAATTACAGCGGCGATTGCGGCGTGGCAACATTCTAGCTCAATTCCAGCCTCTCACGATGCAACTGCTGCGCTTGAGCCCAACGATCACGCAAAAGGCCCATTTGTGCGCCGCCGGGTAATTCCCTGGGCACCCGACACGCCTACGCGGGTTGTGCCCCGACGGTTCGCCACCAATATCTAATCAGGCGAGAGCAGGAGCAATATCTGGCAATGCTAGAGAAGATGTCTCACTCGAACCCCGGTGACTTTGCCAAGTTGGGCGAGCTGATTCGAGATATTCGAGTCGCACTCCTTACAACTGTGGGTCGCGATGGCCGCTTCCACACTCGGCCGGTTCAAACGCTGCAAGTCGAAGCCGATCGAACGCTTTGGTTTTTTACCGATTGGAGTAGTCCCAAGGTGGACGAGTTGCAGCACGATGCAACGGTGAGTCTGGGATACGCCGATCCGGCGAAGAATGTGTATGTCGCAGTGAGCGGTTCAGGTAGCTTGTTTCGCGATATCCAAAAAGCAAAACAGCTATGGAGCATTGAGCAGCGAGCCTACTACCCAGAGGGCCCAGAGGACGAACGACTCGCCCTGCTGCGCGTCCTTATCGAGCGAGCGGAATATTGGGTCGCTCCGGGGCGATCCTCTTATCTAGTCGCCGCAGTGACGGCCATCGCATCGGGAACACCGGTTGGCGTGATTGGAGAGAACCGCAAGATCACGTGATAGGGAGGGAACTTAACTTCGCGCTTATCTCGTCAATTTTGAAGATACTTCCGGTTGGGTGGATAAAGTGACTCCCAAAATGCACCCTCAAGACATATGGCTTTCTGCGAACACCAACGTTACGAAACCTCAGCCGCGGTGCAAGGATAAAGCCAGTTCGATTTCGCATGATTCAGAACAAGAAGCCCCGCGGGGCACGGGGGCCGCGAGCCTTCACGGTGGTCGTGCGACCAAAGGGGCTCGAAGAGCGCTACGGCATTTCAGCACCAACGCGGTGGCGTTAGGAACGCAAAGGGCTCTTGCCGCCCAGGGATATGCTCATCGGCGGCCGCTCAGGCTGGCGCCCGGAAACACTCGCTGCGGCAGAGAGTCAGTGCCGCCCGGGAGCGCTAGACCACTGGGCACCAAGCTGTGAAACCCATAAGTCTTTGATTTATTTATGGGGCGTGTGGGAATTGAACCCACGACCAGCGGATTAAAAGTCCGATGCTCTACCGACTGAGCTAACGCCCCACCGAGATGCGAGTGGCGGCGGCGGCCTCAAAAACGGGCGGCCGGCGCGGGGGCGGCATGATACTACAGGCCCTGATAGCGGGTCGGATCGGAAACACCCGCCGCCTCAAAGCCCGCGCGGCGCAGCCGGCACGAATCACAGCGTCCGCAAGCCCTGCCGCCGGAATCGGCCTGGTAACACGACACGGTCGAAGCATAATCAACTTTGAGTCGCGTGCCCGCGCTGATGATCTGCGCCTTTGTCAGGGCGATGAGTGGCGTGTGGATGCGGCACGGGCTGCCCTCCACGCCGGCCCGCGTGGCGAGCGCTGCCAGTGCTGCGAAGGCCGCGATGAACTCCGGGCGGCAATCCGGGTAGCCGCTCGCGTCGAGAACGTTCACGCCGATGAATATATCGCGTGCGCCCAGCACCTCGGCCCAGGCGAGCGCGAGCGCCAGCATGATGGTGTTGCGTGCCGGGACATAGGTGACCGGGATCCCGGTCGTCGGGCTCTCGGGCACCGCGATTGCGGGGTCTGTCAGCGCCGAGCCGCCGATGGCAGCTAAGTCCACACGCATGACCCGATGCTGTGCACCTGCGGCAAGGGCTACGCGGCGCGCCGCTTCGAGTTCCGCGGCGTGACGTTGCCCGTAGTCAATCGACAGGGCATAACAGTCAAATCCCTGCTCGCGCGCCAACGCCAGCGCCGTCGCCGAGTCCAGGCCCCCGGACAAGAGCACAACCGCGGACCGCGCGCTCATCGCCACCCCCGCAGGCGTCTCAGGTCATTTTCCCGGTACATTGCCCCACAGGTACTTGTGCAGTTGCAGCTGGAAACGCACCGGCAGGCGGTCCGCCAGGACCCAGTCCGCAAGCTCGCGCGCCGCGAGCTGCTCGTGGCTGGGAGAAAACAACACAGTGCAGCCGGCCGGCAGCGACAACTCCTGCAACTTCGCACGGCTCCACTCGTAGTCGCCGCGGTCGCAGATCACGAACTTCACCAGGTCGTGGGCGTTGAGTCGCGACAGCTCCTCGTAGCGGTTACGCCCCTCCTCCGCCGAGCCTGGCGTCTTCACGTCCACCACCTTCACCACGCGCGGGTCGACCTCGGCGAGCACCATAGCGCCGCTGGTCTCGAGCGACACGCGCAATCCCGCATCGCACAAACGCTGCAGCAGCACCAGGCAGGCCTTCTGCGCCAGGGGTTCCCCGCCCGTAACGCACACGTAAGGGGTGTCGAACTCCCGCACGCGCGCGAGGATGGCCTCAAGGTCCCACCACTCTCCGCCGTGGAATGCATAGGCGGTGTCGCAGTACCGGCAGCGCAGCGGGCAGCCCGTCAGGCGCACAAACACGGTTGGAAAACCGGCGGTGTCCGCCTCCCCCTGCAGGGAGTGAAAGACTTCCGTGAGCTTCAGACGCGTCATGCCGCACGCGAGGCGCGCAAGACCGCGCGCCTACTGCGGGGGCTGCGCGGGAATCTTGCGCAGACGCTCCGCCGCCAGTTTCGCCGCATCCGTGCCGGGGAACCTGCGGGTCACATCGGTCAGCGTTGCCCGCGCCGCCGGGTATTGCGCCTGCTCGTATTGCGTGAAACCAAGCTTCACCAGCGCATCCGGCGCCTTGCGCGAGTTGGGCCACTTGCTGAGCACCGCGCGAAACGCACCGGCGGCCGGGGGGTAGTCGTGATTCACGTAGTAGGCTTCCCCGAGCCAGTACTGCGCATTCTCGGCCAGCGGGCTCGCCGGATAGTGGCTCAGAAAGTCCTTGAAGCCGGTGATCGCGATTGAATAGCTGCCGGCCTTCAGCGCGTCGAACGCCTGGTTGTAGACCGCCTGCTCCACCGAGGACGGCGCGGCGCTGCCGGCAGGAGCCGCAGCCGCGTCAGCAGTGTTGCCGTCACCAACGGCCGTGCCCGCGCCCGCGGCGGCACCACCGGCTTCATCACCATGGAGAAATCNNGCCAGGCGCTTGTCGAGGTCCGCGTAGAGATCGCGCTGCTGCTTCGTGAGCGCCTCGTTGGCGTGCTCGAGCTGCTCGATGCGCCCACGCAGCTCCCGCTCGCTGGCCTGTTCTTCGTCCACGCGCTGCGCCAGATCCACCTGGCTGGCGGTGATGCGGGCTTCACGCGCATCCAGGTCCTTGAGTTTGATCTGTACCGGATCCTCCTCGGGAGTGGTCGCGCACGCGCCAAGCAGCGCGCTCAATAACACGACAAGTGCGAGTGAACGCATGCCTTAGGACCCCCTAGTGCTGCGGCGATGAAGCGGGCTGCGGCTGTGCGCCCCCCGCCAGGTACACAATCTCGACCCGGCGGTTCTTGGCCCACGCCTCCTCGTCGTGTCCGGCCGCTGTCGGGCGCTCCTCGCCGTAGCTCACCGTCGACAGCTGCCCGTCGAGCGCCCCTTGCAGCATCAACGCGCGACGCACCGCCTGCGCGCGACGCTCGCCCAGACCAATGTTGTATTCGCGCGAGCCGCGCTCGTCGGTGTGACCTTCAAGCCGCACGCGCGTACCGGGGTTGGCGGCCAGGTAGCGCGAGTGCGCGGCCACCAGCGCGACCCCGGCACCTTTAATTTCGCTGCTGTCGAAATCGAAATACACGACACGCGTCGCCAGCACGCCGCCTTGCGGGCCGGCCGCTTCATCCTCGGCATTGCCCGAGGAATTGGCGTCGTTCGCCCCGGCGCCCGTCGCGCCGTTGGTTGCCGCATTCGGTACCGCGGGCGCGGTTTTTGGCCGCTTGCTCGCGCAGCCGGCGAGACTCAGTGACAGGGCCATCAGGGTGACGACTATGATTCGATGCATACGGCTTCTCTCCAAAATTCTCACGGTCAGAAGGGTCCCCAGGCCGGCTCGCGGATCTCTCCCTGCGGGGCCTTCAGACGCAGCCCCGTCAGGCCGTCCGTCGACACCGTTGCCAGCGTGCCGCGGTTCCCTTCGCGCTCAGAATAGATGAGTGTAGCGCCATTGGGCGCAAAGCTCGGCGATTCATCGAGGCGCCCGCGTGAGAGCACGCGCACCGTACCGCTCGCCAGGTCCTGGACCGCAATGCGGTAATTGCCATTGTCGAGGGTGACCATCGCCAGTTGCGAACCATCCGGCGACACGCGCGGGCGCGCGTTGTAGGTGCCGGTGAAGGTAATGCGCCGCGGGCGCGCATCGGGCTGCACGGCTGCCTGGTAGATCTGGGGGGAGCCGGCGCGGTCGGAGGTGAAATACAGCGACTTGCCGTCGGGCGCCCATTCCGGCTCGGTATCGATGGCGGGATCTTCCGTGATGCGCATCAGGCCCTGGGTAGCCAGATCCAGCACGTAGATATCCGGGTTACCGTTGCTGCCACCGAGCGTGAGCGCGAGACGCCGCCCGTCGGGGGACCAGGCGGGGGCGCCATTCACGCCGGCGCGCGCCGACACTTGCCGCCGCTCACCCGTACGCACGCGCTGCACGTAAACCGCCGAGTGCTTGGTCTCAAAGGACACGTACGCGAGCCATTGCCCGTCCGCCGAC
>PMHN01000291.1 GCA_003156695.1 Gammaproteobacteria bacterium | reverse complement strand
GGTCATGACCGGCCCCTACCAGGGCTAGGGCAGCGCCGCCGGTGCGCTCGTCGTCTCTGATGGACGGAGGCGGCGGCGCCGCCGGTACGGAAAGACATCCAGCATTTCGCCGGTGAGCACTCGCGTCTGCATGTCGCGCCAGTAGGCGACGGCCAGCAAGTCGGCATGCGCCGCCAGAAAATCGTCGCGCAGCGCACCGGGCGGCACGAGGAACACCCGAAACTCCTCGGGAAACACATCGGACTCGCCCACGTAGTACGGCGGCTCCGCCGCCATCTCATCCTCCTCGTGCACCACCGCTGGGAGGGCCCGGAACCGGCAGTCGGTGAGCAGCGCGAGCTCGTCGTAGTCGTAGCAGATCACCCGGCCATGCCGCGTGACGCCGAAGTTCTTGAGGAGCATGTCGCCCGTGAAGATCCCGGCGCCCGCCAGATCCTTGATCGCCTGGCCGTAGTCGAGCACCGCGTCGTGCGCCGCTGCTGGTGCCGCGTGCCGCAGGAAGATGTTGAGCGGAGTCACCCGCCGCTCGGTGTACACGTGCTGCAGGACGACACGGTCGCCTGCGATCCGGACTGTGCTGGCACAGGTCTGGAGCAGGAGCTCCAGCACAGGCGGATCGAAGCACGCGACCGGAAACTCCAGATATTCGAACTTCTGCGCATCGGCGAGGCGCCCCACGCGATCGCGCACGAACACGAAGTGGTACTTCTCCATGACCGCCTTGCGCGTCGTGGTCTTCGGAAAATCAAAGCGGTCCTTGATCACCTTGAACACCACATTGAACGACGCCAAGGCGAACACCGTCATCACCGTCCCCTGGTCGCCCTCCGCGATCGTGAACCGTGCATCCGGGTTCTCCGCCAGGTGCCGCATCAGACTCCGGTACAGCACCGTCTTGCCGTGCCGGTTGTACCCGATCGCCGTGTACAGCTCGTCCACGCGCTTCTGGGGCATCAGCGACGCCAGAAACTCCACGACTGCCGCCGGATCCAGCGTGTCCACCTGGAAGTATGACCAGCTAAACCCGAACACCACGCTCGCCTCGTCCGTCGTGGGCAAGGCCGCGTCGATGACGATCCCCGCGGGCCCGTGGGCGAGCGCGAGAATGAGCGGAATCACGCGCCGCCCGGACCGGAGCCTCGCCACGACGTACACGCCCTTGTTGCGGTAGAACGGCGACCGGAGCACGTCGATCCCGTCGAGCGGAGCACCAGAACACCGCTCCAGGAGATCAGGAGCGACGATCGCCGCCGCCCGCTGGGCGTCACCCGCCCGGTCGCTAAACGGCACGTTCCAACTGAAGAGCGCCAGCACGCGCTCCACGGCACCGCCATCGAGGACGGACTCGGCGAGTGTCGTATAGAGCGCGCTCAGATCCGGGGTCTGCGCCGGGGCATCGGATTCGACGAAAGTCGTCGCCGGATCGCCGCCGACCGTCTCCTGCACACGGCGCGCGACGGAATTGTAAAAAGTCTCGGCGATCTCCGCATCGGCCCGGTCGCGCACCGTCGCGCTGTATATCGCCTTGGCCTCCTTCCATGTGTCCGGATCGCCGCGTCCCCCAAGCTCCGCCTCCGCACGGTGCTCGGCATCGTCTGCGCACTGCTTATACAGGGCGATGCGCGTCGAGGCGTCGACCTGCGCGCCGGTCCAGTCCCGGCGCTCGAACCGCGCCTGAGCCTGCGTGGTGATCGTGTGAAACGCGTCGTGGTACGTTACAAAGCCGTCGTACAGGCGACGCGCCACCGCAACCGCCGTCCGGTTGCCGCCCGGGATCAGCCCGCTCATAATTCTCGCGCCACTACACGTCCCCCGGGCTTCCGGCCATCATTCTCCATGCCGACATACACGAATCTTACCGCGCCCACCGCGGGCGAAGCCATCACCATCGACGGTGGAGCGCTTCGCGTCCCCGCGGTGCCCGTCATCCCCTTCATCGAAGGCGACGGCACCGGCCCCGACATCTGGCGAGCCTCCCGCCTGGTCTTCGACGCCGCCGTCAGCAAAGCGTACCGCGGGAAGCGCCGCATCGAATGGCTCGAGGTGCTCGCAGGCGAAAAAGCCAAGAACCAGCTCGACAGCTGGCTCCCCGATGACACGCTCGCCGCCATCTCCCACTACCTCGTCGCGATCAAGGGACCACTCACCACGCCGATCGGGGGCGGTTTCCGCTCCCTGAACGTGGCCCTGCGGCAGAAACTCGACCTCTACGCCTGCGTGCGCCCCGTCCGCTATTTCACGGGCGTTCCCTCCCCGGTGCTCCACCCCGAGCTGGTCGACATGGTCATCTTCCGCGAAAACACGGAAGACATCTACGCGGGCATCGAATACAAGGCGCGATCCGCCGACGCCAACCGCCTGATCCAGTTCCTGCGCACCGAGATGGGCGCGACCACCATCCGGTTTCCCGACTCGAGCGGCATCGGGATCAAGCCGATGTCGGAAGAAGGCACGACCCGCCTCGTACGCGCGGCGATCGACTACGCGATCAGACAGAAGCGCAAGAGCGTGACGCTCGTGCACAAGGGCAACATCATGAAGTTCACGGAAGGCGCGTTCCGTAACTGGGGCTACGAGCTGGCGCGCGATGAATTCGGCGCCCGTCCGATCGGGGCGGGCCCGTGGCTGTCGTTCGCCAGTCCGCTCACCGGCAGGGACATCGTCATCAAGGACGTGATCGCCGACAACTTCCTGCAGCAGGTGCTGCTGCGCCCCGAGGAATACGACGTCATCGCTACACTCAATCTCAACGGTGACTACGTCTCCGATGCGCTCGCCGCCCAGGTCGGCGGCATCGGCATTGCCCCGGGCGGCAATATTGGGGACGGACTGGCTGTCTTCGAGGCGACCCATGGCACCGCTCCGGGCTTTGCCGGCAAGGACCGGGTGAATCCCAGCTCGCTCATCCTGTCGGCCGAGATGATGCTCAGGTATCTGAAGTGGGGCGAAGCGGCCGATCTCATCATCAAGGGCGTGACCCACACCATTGCCAGCAAGGAACTCACCTACGATCTCGCCCGCCTGCGCGAGGCGCTCAAGGCGCCCAAGCGCGAGCTGGCGGCGTGCACGAACGTGGAGGAGGACCTGCAGCGGCTGATTCCGGGAGCCACGCTCATGAGCTGCTCGGGGTTTGCGAGCGCGATCATTCGCCACATGGATGAGTGAGTTCTACGACCCGCAGTGCGTGCGCTGTCCGCGGCTGGCAGAGTATCTGCGCGAGACGCGCGCGCAGCGCCCGGACTACTGGGCACGACCCGTACCGTCATTTGGCGCTGCGAGCCCGAGGATTCTGATCGTGGGACTGGCCCCGGGTATGCACGGCGCCAACCGCACCGGGCGGCCCTTCACCGGGGATCACGCCGGGACCCTGCTGTACGAGACGCTGTATGAGTTCGGCCTGGCGAGCCGCCCTGAAGCAACCTCCGCCGACGACGGTCTGCAGTTACGCAACACGCGCATTGCGAACGCGGTCAAATGCGTGCCGCCAGGAAACAAGCCTTTGCCCGCGGAGATCCGCTGCTGCAATGCGTACCTCGCCAGCGAGCTTGACGCTCTGCCGGCAGTGCGGGTGTGCCTGGCTTTAGGACGGGTGGCGCATGAGGCGGTGCTCATGGCCAAGGGACTCAAGCGCGCAATGTACCCCTTCGGGCACGCCCGCGAGCATACGCTGGATGCGGACATGCACCTTCTCGACTCTTATCATTGCAGCCGGTACAACACCTCGACCCGGCGCTTGACGACGCAGATGTTCCGGCAGGTTGTGCGCCGCGCCTGCGAGCTGGCAGGGCTCGCGCCTTCGTAGACAGAGACCGTCCGTGTTCGATCACAAGCAGTATATCGCCTCGCTCCCGCGCCGCCCGGGCGTGTACCGCATGTTCGGCGCGGATCAGGAACTGCTGTACGTCGGCAAGGCCAGAAGCCTCAAGGACCGCGTCGGCAGCTACTTCGTTGCCGGCAACGTGCAGCCGAAGGTCCAGGCGCTGGTGCGCCAGATCACCGCGATCGAAGTAACGGTCACCAACTCCGAGACCGAGGCACTGCTGCTGGAATACAACCTCATCAAGGCGCACAAGCCGCGCTTCAACATCGTGCTGCGTGATGACAAGAGCTATCCCTATATCCATCTGGATACCAAGCATGAGTTTCCGCGGCTGGTGTTCTACCGCGGCTCGCGCAGCGCCCCGGGGCGCTACTTCGGTCCGTTTCCGAATGCCGGCGCGCTGCGCGACACGCTCAACCAGCTGCAGAAGCTTTTCCGCGTCCGCAACTGCCGCGACAGCTTCTTCGCCAACCGCAGCCGCCCGTGCCTGCAGCACCAGATCGGGCGCTGTTCGGCGCCGTGCGTGGGGCTCATCAGCCGTGAGGACTACGCCGAGGACATTGCCGCGGCGGTGAAGGTGCTTGACGGCAGGAGCGACGAGGTGAATGCCGAGCTGCAGGCGCGCATGGAAGAGGCCGGCAGCCGCCTGCAGTTCGAACGCGCCGCGCAGGTTCGCGATCAGCTCGCGGCCCTGAAGCGCATCCAGGCGCTGCAGGTGGTGACCGCCGAGGCCGAACGCGACGTGGACGTGTTCGCGCTGGTGGAAGAGGGCGGCGAGTACGCGCTGGGGGTGATGCTGATCCGCGGTGGCCGCAATCTCGGCACCAGCAGCTACTTCCCGCGCGCGGTGCTTGCCGAAGCCGGTGACGCCCTGTCCTCCTTCATCATGCAGTACTACGCGGACCGCGAACTTCCCGCGGAGGTGCTGACCGACCGGCGCCTGGAGGACGCCGCCGCGCTCTCTGAAGCGCTCTCGGGGCGCGCGCACCGCGCGGTGCAGGTGCGTCAGCCGGTGCGCGGCATGGCGGCCAGGTGGGTCGAGCTCACGCGCGATAATGCACTGCAGGGACTGCGCATGCGTTTTGCGCAGCGCGCCGGCATGGAGGAGATGCTCGCCGAGCTCGCGCGTGAACTGGATATGCCGGAGCCGCCGGCGCGCATGGAATGCTTCGACATCAGCCACAGTGGCGGGGAGGGCACGGTCGCGTCCTGCGTGGTATTCGGGCCTGAAGGGCCCCTCAAAAAGGAATATCGCCGCTTCAACATCACCGGCGTGACTCCCGGGGATGACTACGGAGCGCTGCGCCAGGCGCTGGAGCGGCGCTACCGCCGCGTGGGCGAGGGAGAGGTGCCGGTTCCCGATCTGCTGCTGATCGACGGGGGCCTGGGGCAGATTGGCCAGGTCCATGAGGTTCTTGAGGAGCTGGGGTTTGGCGATCTGCAGCTCGTGGGTGTCGCCAAGGGGCCCGACCGGCGCCCCGGGCAGGAGCGGCTGTTCGTATTTGGCTCACCCACCGCGGTGATACTCGAGGCGCGTTCGCCGGCACTGCGCCTGGTGCAGAGGATTCGCGACGAGGCCCACCGCTTTGCGATCACCGGGCACCGCAAACGGCGGGCGCGCCGCTATAACGAGTCGGTGCTGGAGGTGGTGCCGGGCTTAGGACCCGCCAAGCGCCGGGAGTTATTGAAGCACTTTGGGGGCCTGCCGGAGATCATGCGCGCCGGTGTCGCGGATCTGACGCAAGTGAAGGGAATCGGCGCGGCGCTCGCGCGAAGTCTTTATGATCACCTGCACCCGGGTTCCTGAAGGCCGCTGATGCCCTGGAATGTCCCCAACACGCTCACGTGGCTGCGCATTGCGGCGATCCCGCTCATCGTGCTGCTGTTTTACATGCCGTACCCGTGGGCGGACCCGGCTGCGGGACTGTTGTTTGCGGCGGCCGGCATTACCGATTCGCTCGACGGTTACTTCGCGCGGCGGCTCGGCCAGACATCGCGCCTGGGCGCATTCCTCGACCCGGTCGCGGACAAGCTCATCGTCGCGGTCGCGCTGGTGCTGCTGGTCAGCAAGGACCCCCGTGCGTTTATTGTTCTTACCGCCGCCGTTATCATCGGCCGCGAAATTACGATTTCAGCGCTGCGCGAATGGATGGCGGAGATCGGTGCGCGGCGCAAGGTCGCCGTATCGCTGCTTGGCAAGTACAAGACCATCCTGCAGATCATTGGGCTGTCGCTGATGCTGTTTCACGGGCGACTGCTGGGAGTGCTGCCGACGTACAACCTCGGCGTGTGGCTGACGGTAATAGCTGCAGTCGCGACGCTGGTGTCCATGGTCGCCTATCTGCGCGCGGCGTGGCCTGAGCTAAGACGTTAGGAATATGTCTTAACTCACTGTATGTTAATGTGTAAGTAAGAGGATTCCTTGCCCCATGCGAACCTTAAGGCCGATTGCCCTCGCCTTGACTTCTCAGGGGGTGTACATAGAATCCGCGCTCCTCGTTCGGATGCGGGAATAGCTCAGTTGGTAGAGCACGACCTTGCCAAGGTCGGGGTCGCGAGTTCGAGTCTCGTTTCCCGCTCCAATCTTCCTTAGATCTTAAGCGGCTGCGTACCTGGTACGTGGTCGAGTTGGGCCTGCTGCGCCGCTGGCGTGCTCCAGCCGGATCTCACGCCCCAGCTGAAGAAGATCAGGCCCAGCACGGCGACAACCAGCAGATCCCAACCCCATTGCAGATAGTCGCGTCCGCCAAATCTCGCGCTGCCGGCCCACGATACCGCGGCGATGGTGGGCAGATAGACGATGAGCCACCACGCCGCGCGCAGCTGGCGTGCAAAATCAGCCCGACCGCTCCTGAGCTGATAAAAGAGATAGATCGGCAGCGCAGCCGCAATCACCAGAATGACTTCTCCGGTGAGCGGCCACTTGGCCCAATACATAACCTCCGTCGCCAGAACGAACGCGAGCGCGGCGATGACCGGTAAGCCGGGGACGCGCAACGGTCGATGCATCGTGCGGGCAGTGCGACGCAGCGTCATCGCGCTGATCGGGCCCGTCACGTACGAGATGATCGTGGCAACAGAGATAACCGCCGCCAGGGTGCCCCAGCCGCGGAAGAAAAACAGGAAGATAAAAGACACCGCAAGGTTGAGCCACATTGCGTTTCTTGGGATGCCATACACCGGATGTAGCGTGCCAAACACTTTTGGCAGTACGCCGTTGCGCTCCATCCCGTAGATGATCCGCGCCGTTGTCGCGGTGTAGGTAATGCCGGTCCCGCTCGGACTCACAAATGCGTCCGCGTACAACAGCATCGCCAGCCACTGCAGATTGACGATGAGCGCGAGTTCGGCAAACGGTGAACGAAAATCGATCCCGTGCCAGCCCGCCTTGGCGAGCATCGCCGGCGGCACCGCTCCCAGGTACGCGACCTGCAGGATCACGTAAATCACGGTGGCGAGCCCGATCGAACCCAGTACCGCGATAGGAATACGCGCCGGGTTACGCGCTTCGCCGGCGAGGTTGATCGGGCTTTGAAACCCATTGAAGCTGAACACGATGCCTGCAGTCGCGACCGCGGTAAGCACGGCCGCAAAGTCGGTGGCGTGCCCGCTGCCGCAGTTTATGCCGACGCTGAAGTTCTGCGCGTGGAAGCCGCTGGCGATCAGTGCGAGTCCCGTAGCAGCCGGAACAACCAGCTTGAAGAGGGTAATCGTGGAGTTCGAACGCGCGAATAGCCGCACGCTCCAGAAGTTCAGAAGGAAGTAGATGATCACCAGCGTGGCTGCGATGGCGAGACCCGGAACGGTCAGCTCCCCGTGGCCATCGGGAAGGTGGACGTATAGGTCGCGTGCCCACTGATAGGGCCATGACGCCATGTATTGGACGGACGCTTCAGCTTCAACCGGCAGCACGGAGACGATTGCGATCCAGGTCGACCAGGCGGCGATGAACCCTACGAGCAGACCGTGAGAAAAGTGGGCGTAGCGAACCATGCCGCCGGACTCCGGGAACATCGCCCCGAGTTCTGCGTAGGTTAGCGCTACTGTAGTGACAATCAGTGCTCCGAGCACCCAGGCCCAGACCGCGGCGGGACCGGCGAGTCCGGCCGCGCGCCACGCTCCGAACAGGCAGCCCGATCCGATGATCGAGCCTAACCCTGTGAGCATCAGGGCGAAGGTGCCGACCTGTCTGTGGATCCGGGTCGGTGAACTCACGCGTTGCTCCCAAGCGGGCATGGCCGCGACGCGCGCCGGCGCCATGAACATCTGCAGCCGCGGTACGACCGCGCTGAATCGCCCGGGAGCTGATCGGCCAGCATCAGAACAATGCGGCAGCCTTCTGAAGGGCGATGTACAGACCGATCAGGAACGGGATGCCGACGGCCAACCAGGCGGCTGCCACAAGCGGACCTGCGGCTCCGCGCGCTGCCGTCTGCGCGTTAGCTGCATCGCCTTCGTGCTGCAAAGACCGCTCGTGTACCAGCTGCGCCTCGGTCATGTAGTACTTCTCATTTACCGGCCGCACGAGCAGGTTGCACAGAAATCAAACAAGCAGCAGCCCCGCCATAATGTAAAGCGTGCGGTCGTATACGAGAGTTTTTGGCACGCCGCTGGCGAGCTGCACTTCGCGAAGTTTAGCGATCAACGCCGGTCCGACC
>PMHN01000289.1 GCA_003156695.1 Gammaproteobacteria bacterium | reverse complement strand
CACGCAATGCGCTCTGCGTCACGCTAAAGCGCCGGCGCGGGTAGAACATGTCACATCGCCCTGGATGGCGTCGCGGCTGGCACGCGTGTTGCTTATCTCCATACCAGGAAAGCATTCCGGGAAGTAAGAAGCCAACGGGATAACCGAAGAAAGCGTGGGTCCGAAGACGACTGACAGTTCGCCGGCCACCACGTCACTACCTGAATAACAACGAGAAGACACTCCTCCACACAAGCAAGCGACCGACACCCCGCCCTTCCGGCGGGGTTTTTTTTGGCTGGTGCGCGGCCGCGGCGGATGGCGCCCGACCGCCGCCGAAAAAAAAGAGGCAGCGTACTGCCTCTTGAATCCGGATCGGTCTGTCAGTTCGCGTTGGCCGTCGGAAAACTAGAACTCACCCACACTTGGAATCGCCACAATTCAGGCAGGTCATGCAGCCGTCCATCATGACCACCGCGGCGGTGCTGCAGCGGCCGCACAGCTGCGCGCCCTCCGGGAAATGCGACTTGGCGAAGGCGTCGGCCTGCTTGGCGCGCGCCTCGAACTCCGCGCGCTTCTCGTCGACCAGCTTCTGCTGGTGCACGTCCAGCTGGGTCTTCCTGATGAGGCCGATGGTCTGCAGGTGCTTCTCGATCACGTGGCCGAGCTCGGCGATGATCGAGGGCATGAACTTGCCGCCGGGCTGCCAATAGCCGCCGCGCGGATCGAACACCGCCTTCAGCTCGTCCACCAGGAAGGTGACGTCGCCGCCTTTCCTGAACACGGCCGAGATGATGCGCGTGAGCGCCACGATCCACTGGAAGTGATCGAGGTTCTTGGAATTGATGAAGATCTCGAACGGCCGGCGCTGCTCGTACTCGGTGCCCTCGTTCAGCACGATATCGTTGATGGTCACGTACATCGCGTGATCGGAGATCGGGGTCTTGATCTTGTAGGTCGAGCCAATGAGCATCTCCGGACGCTCGAGCTTCTCGTGCATGCGGATGACTTTGGCGGTGTGGCCGTTCTTGTCGCGCACGAACTCATCGGCCACCTGCGCAGGCAGCCGCGCCTGGGCCGCCTTGTCGACCGGCTTGGCCGCGGCCTTGTCCTCCGGCTTCTGCACCGCGTACTTGACGATTTTTCGATCAATCTTGATGGTCATGGATATTCCTGCGCGCTTGGGCGCGCTCAGTAGCGCCCGTAGTACCCGTCTCGCATGGCGTCATACAAATTCGCCGCCGTGTGAATCTCGCCGTCGTAGTCGATTTCCTCATCGCCACGCACCTCAACCACCGAGCCGTCCTCGAGGGTGAACTTGTAGAGGGTGTTCTTGAGGTCTTGCTCCTTCACCAGCACACCCTGGAAAGCCTCCGGATTGAAGCGGAACGTGGTGCAGCCCTTCAGGCCCTGCTCGTGTGCATACACATAGATGTCCTTGAACTTCGCGTAGGCAAAATCCGTAGGCACGTTCGCCGTCTTAGAAATCGATGAATCGACCCACTTCTGGGCCGCAGCCTGCACCTCAACATGCTCCTTGGGAGTGACCTCGTCCGAGGCGATGAAGTAGTCCGGCAGTCTTTCGCCATCGTTGGTAGCTCCAGGTTTGGCACTCGGGTTGACGAGTTCGCGATACGCCAGCAACTCGAAGGAATAAACGTCGATCTTTTCCTTGGACTTCTTGCCTTCGCGGATCACGTTTCTGAAGTAGTGATGCGCGAACGACGGCTCGATGCCGTTGGAGGCATTGTTGGCGAGCGACAAGGAGATCGTGCCGGTGGGTGCGATCGAGGTGTGATGCGTGAAGCGCGCGCCGCTCTCGGCCAGCTCGTGCACCAGCTGCGGGGCGATCTGCGCGATGCGCTGCATGTAGCGGCTGTATTTCGCGTGCAGCAGCCGCCCGGCGATCTTCGAGCCCGGCCTCCAGCCGTCCTTCACCATCTCCGGGCGCTTGCGCAGCATCTCCTTGGTGACCGTGAACTCCTCGTTCATGATCGGCGCGGGTCCCTTCTCGCGCGCGAGCTCCAGCGCCGCTTCCCAGCCGGCGACCGCCATCTCGCGCGACACGTCCTCGGTGAATTTCACGCCTTCGGGGGAGCCGTACTTCATCTTCAGCAGCGCCAGGGTGCTGCCGAGGCCCAGGAATCCCATGCCGTGACGGCGCTTGCGCAGGATTTCCCCGCGCTGCTGCTCGAGCGGCAGGCCGTTGACCTCGACGACGTTGTCGAGCATGCGCGTGAACACCTTCACGACCTCGCGGTATTCGTGCCAGTCGAACTCCGCGAAATCGCCGAACGGATGCTTCACGAAGCGCGTCAGGTTCACCGAACCTAACAGGCAGGAACCGTATGGCGGTAACGGCTGCTCTCCGCATGGGTTAGTAGCGCGGATGTTCTCGCACCACCAGTTGTTGTTCATCTCGTTGACGCGGTCGATGAGAATGAAGCCCGGCTCGGCGAAGTCGTAGGTGGACGTCATGATCACGTCCCACATGCGCCGCGCCGGCAGGGTCTTGTAGATCTTGCAGGCGACCAGGCCCTCGTCATTGGCGACGTAGCCCTCGTGCACCGGCCACTCACGCCACACGAACTTCGTCGCGTCGGTGAGATCGGGCTTATCCGCCTCGTATTCGCGCTGCGTCAGGGGGAAGGCGAGCTTCCACTCAGTATCCTCGCGCACCGCCTGCATGAATTCGTCCGTGATCAGCAGCGACAGGTTGAATTGCCGCAGGCGTCCGTTCTCGCGCTTGGCGCGGATGAACTCCATGACGTCCGGATGCCCGATATCAAACGTGCCCATCTGCGCGCCGCGGCGGCCGCCGGCGGAGGAGACGGTGAAACACATCTTGTCGAAGATATCCATGAAGGACAGGGGGCCCGACGTATAGGCGCCTGCGCCCGACACGTAGGCGCCGCGCGGGCGCAGCGTCGAGTGCTCATAGCCGATTCCGCAACCAGCCTTGAGGGTCAGCCCCGCCTCGTGGACCTTCTGCAGGATGTCGTCCATCGAATCGCGGATCGTGCCCGAGACCGTGCAGTTGATGGTCGAGGTGGCGGGCTTGTGTTCCAGCGCCCCGGCGTTGGAGGTGACGCGGCCCGCGGGAATCGCGCCACGGCGCAACGCCCACAGAAATCGCTCGTACCAGTGATCGCGCGCATCGGCTCGCTCGACATCGGCGAGCGCGCGCGCCACGCGCTGATAAGTCTCGTCCATCGACTTGTCGATGGGCGTGCCGTCCTTGGCCGTCAGGCGATACTTCTTATCCCAGATGTCGAGCGATGCTTCCTGGAAAGGAATCGTGTCGATGTCTCTGGGTTCAATCTTGACGACGGTGTTCATGAAATCCGCGGCGCTCCACGTGCTTGACGCCTCTTCTCAACGGATGAAGGGAACACCGGCAGTGTCGCGACACGACCTTTAGATGAGCCGCAAGCCCTACCGGTTCCTGCTGTCTGTCAGGACAGCCAGGCCCCCGCAACCTCCCCCCGACCGCGTGACCCTGATCGCCTTGCGCGAACACAAGATCTTGTGTGTCGGGGTCGAGAGCCTAATGACGACCCCGGGGTGCGTCAAGATTCCATAATGCGTTTTTTCATGTCGATTTAGCTCATTTATTTCAATGTATTACGCCGTTCTTAGCCACAGGATGCAGGATATTTTTTACGAAAACTGCTCACGCCGGACCCCAGGTCCGGCACCGCAATATCTTGTGCCCCGGTCAGACACAGGTTCTGCACAACCTGTCCACAGGCAGGCACTGCCAAGGCCCCGGTTGCCGCAACGCGTGCCCGACTGAATTCCACCCCTGGCTACTTTTTGACCACCCCGATTCCTCAGGCGCTGCGCCCTTGAAACCGCCGGCCGCCAGCCGCACATCGTGTTCAAGCCGCGCCAGTGAATGGCGCTCAGGTTTTCAAACTGCCTTTCCAACAGGAGATCACTATGACCATCGTTCGTTATGAGCCGTGGGCGTTCGTGGGCCGCTTGCAGCGGCATCTCGATCACGCTCTCGGCGAGACTGAGGCCCTGGCTGACGGCACCGATACCGCCAGCGTCAGCTGGATTCCGCACGTCGACATCCGCGAGGAAGCCGAGCGCTTCGTGGTGGTGGCCGATGTGCCGGGCGTCGAGCCCAAGGACATCGAAATCACCGCCGACAAGGGCGTGCTGACGGTTCGCGGCGAGCGCCGCGCGGAAAAGAAAGCGACCGTGGATGGTTACGAGCGCGCGGAGCGCGCCACCGGTACGTTTCTGCGCCGCTTCACGCTTCCCGAGAGTGCAGACGCGGAGGCCATCAAGGCCACCCACGTCAACGGCGTGCTTGAGCTGAGCATCCCGAAGCGCCCCCAGGAGCAGCCGCGACGCATTAACGTCCAGGCTGCCTGAAGTCTCCATTGACCCCCGGACACCCCGGCGGTGCGTTCCTTNNCGGTGTGTCTGTGCAGTGCGTCGGCTTTTCCCTGTGGCGCAGGCCCCCTGAGCTGCCCGTGGGGCTAGAATTCATCAGGCCATGAGAGCCCGAATTTCCGCCTTCTGTCTGATCGCCTGGCTGGCGGCCGCGGCGTCCCTCGCCGGTATACCCCCGGCGGTCGGAGACACACCGCTTCCGACCCTCGCCCCCATGATCAGGAAGGTCTCCCCGGCGGTGGTCAACATCGCCACGCGCGG
>PMHN01000290.1 GCA_003156695.1 Gammaproteobacteria bacterium | reverse complement strand
CCCGCAGGCATCGCGCTCAACCTCAACACGGGTGCGGTGACCACCACGCCCGCGGTTCCGCCAGGCAGCTATTCCCTCGTATATCAACTGTGCGACAGGAATTCGCCGGCGAACTGCGCCACCGCCACCGACACGGTCACGGTCAGCGCGAACATCATGCCGGTCGCGGCAAGCGGAACTGCCGTTGCCGGCACGGCGTCAACGCCGATCGCAAACGTCGCGGCCGGTGGCACGGTCAATGGCTCCCCGGCGACCTTAGGGGCCACCGGCAATGCCACGGTGGCCTCGGTCGGGAGCTGGCCCGCCGGCATTGCGCTCAATGCGACCAGCGGTGCGATTTCCACCACGATTGCCACCGCTCCCGGGACCTATTCGCTCAACTACCAGTTGTGCGACCGGAGTGCGCCGCCGAACTGCGGGACCGCCACCGACACCGTAACCGTCACGGCGAGCATCGTCGCGGTCGCCGCAACGGGCTCCGGCGTCTCTGGCGTCGCCTCTACGCCCATCAGCAATGTTGTCGCGGGCGACACCGTTAACGGCGCCGTCGCGACTCTCGGACCTGCCGGTAACGCCACCGTCGCGGCTTCCGGAACCTGGCCCAGTGGAATCTCGCTCAACACCACCAGCGCCGCGGTGAGCATCACTGCCGGCGTGCCGCCGGGCAGCTACTCCATCACGTATCAGCTGTGCGACCGGAATACACCGCCAGACTGTGCCACGGCCACGGATACCGTGAAGGTCATCGGCAGCGCGCTGCCGGTTTCCACCACCGGGTCCGCCATCGCCGGCATTGCCTCTACGCCGATCCCCAACATCGCCGCCGGCGCAACGGTCGATGGGGTTCNNGATGGGGTTCAAGCGACACTGGGCCCGGCGGGTAACGCGACCGTAGCCACGGTTGGGGCGTGGCCCACCGGTATCAGCCTCAACGCCGCCACGGGCGCGGTGTCCACGACGGCGGCGCTGGCTCCTGGAACCTACCCGATCCGCTATCAACTGTGCGACCGGCTTACACCACCCGTTTGTGCCACGGCGACCGACACCATCACCGTCAAGGCTCTCGTTGGTGGCGTACTGCTCATCAACAAGACGGCCAGCGCAATGCAGGCGCAGATCGGGGACAGCGTGCAGTTCCGGCTGCAGGTCCGCAATACCGGTACCGCCGCCGTCACGGACGTATCCCTCACAGACACGCTGCCACTTGGCTTCAAACTCATTGCCGGCACGGTTCAAACCGGAGTCGAGCCGGCCACACCGAAAAAGTCCGCGGATCCCCGGGGGACCCCGGGACCTGTATTGACGTTCTTCCTCGGCAACATCGCGCCCGCTGAGATCCTTGACATCTACTACGAGGTACGACTCGGTGTGGGTGCCAACCTTGGTAGTGGCATCAACCGGGCACAAGCTTCAGGGGTTGGTGCACAGTCGCCGGTGGCCAGCGCTCAGGTGCTGGTCAGCGGTGGCGCCTTCGATACCTCCGCGTGCGTTGTCGGCAAGATCTTCGTCGACTGCAATGGCAATCGCGTGCAGGACCCCGGTGAGCCCGGCATCCCCGGCGTGCGCTTGTACTTCGAGGACGGCACCAATCTCACCAGCGACGAGAACGGCAACTACAGTCTGTGCGGCCTTCGCCCGATCACGCACGCACTGAAGGTTGACGCCACGACGCTGCCGGCCGGCAGCCGCCTGGTAGTGCTCTCGAACCGCAACGCCGGTGACGGCAACAGCCTGTTTGTCGATCTGCGGGATGGCGAGCTGCATCGGGCCGATTTCGCGGAAGGCTCCTGTACCAACAAGGTCATGGAGGACGTGGAGCGACGCCGCCACACCCCGGTGCTGTCGCCCTTGCCCCCGGCTGGCAAAGAGCATCTGGGCGTCGACTTCGAATCCAAGCCCGGCGACGCAACGCCGGGCAACGAAGGGAATCGGCCGTGAAGACGGCGCTGCGCAGCCGCTGGATCGGCCTGAGCATTCTGGTGCTCGGCGTGCCGGCGACTGCGCTGGCCGCGGACGACGCCACGCTGGCCGTGCCGCCACTGAACGCGACGGTGCCCATCGGCCAGGCGCAAACGGGCGGTGAGACCGTGGCCTTCCGCGAGATCGCCGGCGGGATTCTCAATAGTCGCAACAGTGACCTGCCGGTGGCAGCGGACGAGGGCTTGTGGCGGCAATCCAAGGGCCTGCCGATTGGCGATCGGATACACCTGCACGCCTCCGACGCCACGCTGCCGGCAGACGGGCATTCGGCGATACACCTGGTGGTGACCCTGCAGGACTCCCAGGGGCATCCGGTTACCGCGATTACCCGGGTTCGTATCGAGAGCAGCATCGGACGCCTGCAGACACCCTCCGGCAAGCAGGCCGCGGGCTTCGAGATGGCGATCTCCAAGGGCACCGCCAAACTTGATCTTCTCGCCCCAGCGACGGTCGGCCAGGCATTGATCCGGGTCTCGAGCGGCGCCGTACGTGTGCAGGGCAAGGTCACGTTTGTCCCGGAGCTGCGCCCGATGATGGCGATAGGCATCATCGAGGCGGGCGTCAGCTCACAGCACGTGGCCTCCGACCCGAATGCACCCGCTGCAGTCAATACCGGATTTGAGGACAGCCTGCAGCACTGGGGTAACGACCCGGCGAGCGGCTCGTTCTGGAGCGCTGAAGGCCGTGCCGCCGGGTTTGTGAAAGGCACCATCGGGGATGGCGTGTTGCTCACTGGCGCCTTTGACTCAAACAAAATCAACACGCAGCAGTTTTTCGCCGATGTCGATCCGAACCAGTATTTTCCGATTCCCGGCGACGCCTCCATCGTCAACTATGACGCCCGCAGTACCAGCAAGCTGTACTTACGGCTTGATCAGGGGCAAAGCCACGTTCTCTACGGAGATTTTCAAACGCTGCAGCCTGCCGAGCAGGCGTGGCTGGGAAGTTACGCGCGCACCCTGACCGGCTTCACAGCTCACTACGAAACGCCGCAGACACGCGCAAACGTTTTTGCCGCCATGACGTCCGAACACCAGTTCGTCGATGAACAGCCCGGCCGCGGAATCTCCGGGCCATACGCGGTGTCCCAGGCCAACGCGGTCGCGAACTCAGAGGTCGTGCAGCTGCTGGTGCGGGACCGCAACCAGCCGAGCATCGTCCTCAGCAGCCAGACGCTCACACGCTACGCCGACTATGATTTCGAGCCGTTCTCGGGACGCATCATATTTCGCCAGCCAATTCCCAGTGTCGACGAGAATCTCAACCCGGTCTCAATCCGCATCACCTACGAGGTCGACAACGGCGGACCGCGCCACCTCGTCGACGGCGCCAACGCTGAAGTTGCGCTCAAGGACAGCGTTTCCGTTGGTGGCCGCTTCGCTGAGGATCACGATCCGCTGACGCCATTCAGGTTATACGGCGCGGACAGCGTGTGGCGCATCTCCGGTCAGACCACACTGACCGTGGACGCGGCCCACAGTGAAGGCGACCAGCTCTACGCGACGGCGTTGAACGGCACTCTGACGCCCGTGAGCACGGTCGCGGGTCTGCTCGCCGCTGACCCAACCGGCAACGCGGGCCGTGTTGAGCTCGTGCATCACGATGACGAACTGGACGCACGCGTGTATGTCGACAAGGCCGACCTCACTTTCGAAAATGCAAATGCTGGTCTGACGCCCGGCAGCAGCGCGGCGGGAATGCATGCGACCTACCGGCTGACGGATGAAACGCAGGTCGTTGTCGATGCGCTGCACTCGGCCGATGAAACGACCGACTCGCATCGCTCCGGCGCCACGGCGAGCGTCGAAACGCACGTCTGGGATGGCGCGAAGCTGGAAACCGGACTGTCGTACGTGGATCAGACGTACAACGCCGCGATTCCCGCGGTGGCGCAATACGACGTCGGCGCGGTTCCCGGCACCTCCAGCGGAGCTGCACTCAACAACACCGGCTTTGGATTCACGGGCGGCGGTCTGCTCGCCTCCCCGCTCGGCGGCGCCCTGGGACTGCCGTCGGTGGGAGCCAGCACACTCGTGGAGCAGGACTATCTTGCCGCGAGCGTCAAACTCACGCAGAAAATCACCGATGCTGCCAGCGTCTATGGGCAGTACGAGCACACCGTTACCGGCACCTCCGGTCAGCTTGCCGCCGTCGGTGGCGAATATCGGATCAGTGACGCGGAGCGCTTCTATGCGCGCTACGAAGATATTGACTCGCTCACCGGCGTTTACGGCCTCGGCGACGGCTCCACTGCCCACCAGATGGTCGTGGGCTTCGACACCTCCTATATGCGTGACGGCACCATTTACAATGAGTACCGATTAGCCGGCGCGGAATCCGGCCAGAGTGCCGCGGACGCACTGGGTGTGCGCAACCTGTGGCACCTGTTCCCTGGTCTGGATGCGACGACTTCAGTGGAGCGCCAGGAGGTTATAGATCCTGCGCCGCTGGCGAGCGCGCCGGCCGGGTCCCTCGTTGGTACGCAGTCGGCGACCGCTGTGGCGCTCGGGTTCGACTACGTCGGCAGCCCCGTCTGGAAAACCGCCGAGCGCATCGAGTACCGCTTCGGGGACCTGCAGGACGAGTGGCTGTCCACACTCGCCGTCACTCGCAAGCTCTCCGACGACTGGAGCCTGATCGGACGCAACGTCTACCTGTCCGCCACGACCACCGAGCCCGGGCAGCAGACTGTCGCCGAGGAACAGGACCGACTGCAGGTGGGTGTCGCATA
>PMHN01000301.1 GCA_003156695.1 Gammaproteobacteria bacterium | reverse complement strand
TCATATGCACCTCCCCGGTAAGGGTTTCTTGCGCCCTGTACACGGACGTTCCCGTTCATGGTACGCCTGCTCGCGGGGGAGGGGATGGCCGGGAACCCGGGAGCCGGTAAACTGCGCGCACCGCCCCCGTAGCTCAGTGGNNTCCGGCCGGGGGCGCCATAAAAAACCTTTATATATCAACTAATTTAAGACATCTTCTATCGAAATACCTTATATCATTCGCCGTTCGCCAAACGCGCGCGCGAAAGCTCGCGCAGCCGTTCGCGGATCAACTCTTGTAGTAGGTGTTCTGATTGTGCACCCGGATGATCTTGCCGCTGACGTGTCCTGCTTCGGAGTTCCAGCGCACGTGATCGCCCACTCTGAAGGTCGTGGACATAGGAGTGGCTACACGTGCCGATGCAATTTGCGCACACGCCATATCGATATTGCGAGCGAGAGCCAGACTGCGAGGGCTACTGCGAGAACCGACGCAGCGTTGTGGTGCGGAAGTAGTTTCCAGACGACCAGCCCGAACGCTGCGAGCGCGATTGTGCCCATTGCCGCGCCGCGCGCGTCCAGAGCAGCGGCCAAACGTCCGCGAATCGTGTGTGGGATACCCGCTCGGCGCTTTTTTTCACGTTCATGCTTCTCAATCAGTGTTGCCCCGCAAGGTAAGATTGCCGGAAAGGCCAAAAACAGTCCCCCGACGACCGGTCCGAAATATCTGGCAACAAGTCCCGTCACAACCGTAATCGCGCCGCCCAACAAAAACCGCGTGAGATATTCGTGCCATTGGGTTTGCTTAAGAGAGGCAAGGTTCAGTCGGACTTTCATGAGGCTACTTTAGGAACAGCGCCCAAAGCACTAGGGAACAGAGGCCCCATACAACAAGCGTGGCGAGCGTAGTGGTCGAGGCTCGGTGATGTTTCTTGGCCATTAAATAGACGCAGACAAGAGCATAAACCAGAAAAGCGAAGGCCCCCGCAATCATCGATCTGGCCTCCATGGCAGCGTATTCTTTGCCATCGCTGAGTTCGGTAAGCGCGAGTGTCGCCAATGCAACGGAGGGAGCGGCCCCGAAGAGTCCAGCAAAACCTCTGGGCCGCAGCACATCGCCGATAACGGCAAAGGCCGAAACTATAAGACCGCCCAACAGAAAGCGCGCCAGCCACTCCATGTCACAATTATCCCTCGAAAGTGTCCTTAAGATGCCTGCCGCTGGGACATCTCCACTTCGGTCGCCGTCCTCACAGCCCCGCGACGACTATGCCGGCCAGGACAGATGGCCGGGATCCTGCCACAGCGTGGCCAGGGGTGCTCCACGAGCCTTGCCACAAGCTGACTCAGGCTTCTTGTTGAGCGTGGGCGCGCGGGCACAAGCGCGAAGGTCTTCGCCCACGTGATGGGGCACAATGACCGTCGACACGCCCCACCAAATTAACCTCGATCCTTCAAGGGAATTTAATTGGTGACGCCGAGATCGTCCATGAAGCGTAAGCAATTGCGGTCTGGCAAAGGATTTAAGGTCATCCTCCTCAAGACACTAAACCTTTATGTTCCGCCCGCGTATACCAAGTCGGGCGATGAGCGATCCGGATAGAGCGAGCCAGCCTGGCCGCAAGGGCGGCGAACACTCGGACTCGGGCAAATAAACGAAGGCTCCGCGGAGCGGGTGACGTGGCTCCGCCGAGGTCTGGCGCTCCCCTTCGATGCTGGTGGCAGGGATTGCGGCCGAGTGCAGTACATTCACGCTGTTCGCCCAAACCCGTGTATGAACTACTCAAGGCTGTGACCAGACTGGCTCGCGGCGCTGGCTAGTCGTTCGAGGGCGTGACGGTTCATCGCGCCGACCCGGACCCCGGGAGATTCCTCTCGGGCCGGGGATAATTGTCCCCGTAGCTTTGCTGCTCGCGCTCGCGAGCACGTCGGCGACGCTAATTCGGCGGGGGCCTCGAGTTGGGGTGAGCAGCGCCCCGGACTTACCTAGCCCGCTTCCCAACATAACGTTTTGGCAGCGGCGGATCTTGTTCGGGTCCGCGGTCGGGTTCAGGCTCGGGGCCCGGCTCACGCACCGGGCCATCGGGTGGTGTGTCTGGCGGCGTCTCGTGGTTCATACCCCAAAGGCTAGCAGTAATCTGCCGCCTCGTGCTGCCCATTGCTGTCGCGTTCCAGCTTCTTAGGAAACAGTCGCGGGCAGGCAGCGGAGGGAACTTTGCAACAGTGTGGCGATCACCTATCAGCAATGTACGAGAGCCTAGTACGCATCGGGACCGCGGGTTGGAACAACCCGCCGAAACTTCGTCGCCCCGCGCCGCGCTCGCATTTGGAACACTATGCGGCACATTTCAATTGTGTTGAGATCAACAGCTCGTTTTATCGGTCGCATCGAAGAGCGACCTACGCGCGCTGGGCGGATGCGACCGGTTCCGATTTCCAGTTCAGTGTCAAAATCCCGAAAGCAATCACTCACGAGCGCGCATTATGCGGGTGCGCTTCCTTACTCGACGCATTCGTGGCGGAGGTGAAGGGCCTAGGCCGTAAGCTGGCCCTGCTGCTTCTGCAGCTGCCGCCGGGCGTGCCCTGGCATGCTGCGACAGTGGAGCGCTTCCTCACCATGATGCGCGAGCGAGTCGTAGTGCCCGTGGTCTGCGAGCCACGTCACCAGAGTTGGTCGGGCGTCGAGGTTCAGCGCCAAATGGCCCGTTACGGTATCTCGCTGGTGCGCGCTGATCCTGCACGACTGTCGGGCGCTTGGGAACTGGTCGATGCGGTCCGGTACTATCGCTTGCATGGGGTGCCGCGGGTGTACTGGTCTAGTTACTCTCCTGAGTATCTACGGGCCCTTGCCGGTGAAATCGCCACGGACCGCCGAGCTTTCTGCGCTTCCTGGTGCATTTTCGACAACACGGCAGCCGGCGCAGCGTGGTCGAATGCGCTTGCCTTGCACGGGCTGGTGCACGCGAAGACCGCGCAAGAGGACTCGCAAAAAGGGGCATCACTGCCGGCTCATGCGCGCCATGTGCAGCGCTGACTGAGGGCCGGTGTCCGGTCTTACGGCGCTCTATGGCATTCATACGAGCTCCGCGCGACACGCGCTCTTCTCCATATTCTGTCGTGAACAGAGCGACTATTATGGCTAAAACCGCTCCGCGCATTCTGCCCGCGCTACGGCGACATCTGCAGGAGCTGGGCGAAAACATCCGTCTCGTCCGGTTGCGGCGCGGTTTTGCCGCTGAGCTGATCGCCGCACGCGTCGGGATCTCAAGGCCGACCTTGCGGGCAATTGAACGCGGCGATGGGAGCGTGTCTATGGGCGCTTACGCCAGCGTCCTGCAGACCCTGGGTCTTGAGAAGACGTTCGCCGGTGTGGCGCGTGACGACGTGCAGGGACGCAAGCTCCAGGATCTCAACCTCAAGGTCAGGAAGCGTGCGCCGCGTCTGAGGCGCACGCTGTGAAAGCGCGCGACCGTGCAATTGAAGTGTGGGGAGACTGGGCGGAGCTGCGCGGCGTGACCCGAGTCGGCACCTTGCATGCGACTCCGGTGCGCGGCAAGGAAATCTTTGCGTTTGAATGCGACAGCGTATGGGTCGGCCATCCGCAGCGCGCCAACCTTGACCCAAACCTCGCGCTCCATCGGGTCGTCAATACGGTCCGGATGATCAGAGCGGTTTTCGAGTATTTCTGGATTCGGCCCCTGATCGCTGGGGGCGTCTGCTGATGAACCGCCGCGAAGCCCAGGCCACCCGCGTGGCAGAGCGGGCGCCGCGGACTCTCCTTGGAGTCCGACTACCTGCTCGGCGTCTATGACGGTTGCTTCATGCACGTTCCAACTAGGGGTTGGCGCGATTCACGGGTGCATCTGGATGAGTAGTAGAACCACTGTCGCGCGACGGACGATCGCTCGGCTCAATGTCCTTGCGCACGGCGGCCACTGTCTCCGCATCTACCAGCGGCGCGCGGTTGCCCCACGCGTGGCGCGTATAATTGAGGACATCGGCGATCTCTCGATCGTCGAGCTTCCAGCCAAAGCCCGGCATCGAAAGTCCTGTGGGTAAGGATGAAGGAGCGGCCATCTTCGAGCCCGCCAGCACCACGTGGATGACCGTGCCGGGATTGTCGGTCTGGATCGCCGCACTGCCGGTCAGCGGCGGGAAAACCTTGGGGACGCCGCGACCGTCGGGATTGTGGCAACCGGTGCAATTGTCGAGATACAACGCTTGACCGTGTGCGAGCGCTTCGGTGCCGAGCGCTGCAGTCTTTGGGGGGGATTTGGCCCGGTCATTCGGGCGATTTTTCAAAAAAAATGCGATTGCATTGAGATCGGCATCGCTCAAGTACTGCGTCGAATTCATGACGACGTCGCTCATTGGTCCCGCCGATGCGGACTTCGCGTTTGCGCCGGTTCTCAGATACTCGACAATCTGGGCCGCTGACCAGCCCCCGACCCCATCCCGGATGTTGACGCCGAGGCCCGGTGCGGCCCAGTGCAAGCCAGCACTGCCGCCCTCGAAAGCATCACTGTGCTTTGTTCCGCCTAACCAATTGTCCGGCGTGTGGCATGCGCCGCAATGGGCAAGACCTTGCACCAGATAGGCGCCACGGTTCCACTGCGCCGATTGCGCCGCATCGTTCTTGTACTCCCCTTCGTCAAAAAATAGCGCGTTCCAGCCGAACAGTTCCTCGCGCCAGCGCAAGACCCACGGCAGGCGATTCGGCTTGTCGTCCTGCGCGACCGGCGTGACCGTGTCCAGATACGCTTTGATGGCGTCGACGTCGGCGCGTGTCACTTTGGTGAACCACGGATAGGGAAAGGCTGGATACAAGTGACTGCCGTCGCGACTGATACCGGTATGCATGGCCTTGTAGAAATCCTGCTCGGACCACTGGCCGATGCCGGTATCGCGATCGGGTGTTATGTTGATGGAATAGATCACGCCGAACGCGGTCGCAATCGCGCGCCCGCCGGCAAACGGTTTACCGTTCGGTGCCGTATGACAGAACTCGCAGTCCCCGATGCGGGCAAGATAGGCACCGCGCGCGACCTCGTTGGACTCCTTACCGGGGGCGACAACCGCAGCGGCGGCGACGGCGGCGCCAGCGAGCAACGCCCACGCGATCGATCCGGCGATGGCCAGTGTGAGGCTTCGTGAATACATCGTCTTCATGCGTCCATTTTTCGTTCACGCCTGAACCAGCGGCCCGGGGCTCTTGAGATAGTGGTTCTTGAGCGCGTCCGCCGCCCAGTACGCGAGGGCGGCCACCGTCCCGGTCGGGTTGTAGCCGGCGTTCTGCGGAAACACGCTCGAGCCCATGACGAACACGTTCGGCACGTCCCAGGACTGCAGATATTTGTTCACCACGCTGGTTCTAGGGCTGGCGCCCATCGCACAGCCACCGGTGTTATGCGTGGTCTGATACGGGACGATCGAGTAATGGCCGACGCGCGGAACGGCGTTGAAAGAACGTGTCTTCATCGCCTGCGCGATCGACGTGGCTTTCTTGGTGAGGAAGCCTGACATCTTGATCTCGTTGGGGTGGAAGTCAAAGGTCAGGCGCAGCAGCGGATCGCCGTAGATATCCCGATAGGTCGGATCAAGGTCGAGGTAGGAATCGCGGTAGCTCATGACGCTGCCATGGGTCGCGATCGATGCGCTTTTCAGGTAATTGTCGGCCATCGCCTTCTTCCACCCGGCTCCCCACTTCGGCGCATCGGCGGGGAGTTGGTGTTGCAGGATCGGACGGCCGCCGGTTGTCCACAACGCGATGTAGCCGCCGCCAACGAATCCCTCTGGGCCGTGATCGAAGTTGTCGCCGTTGAATTCGTCGATTGCCTGGCCCAATGCGCCCGCACCCATGAACGGGTTCATAATCTCCTCGAGAAACACATCGACCGCGGAGGTGATTTGATAGGCGTAATTGCGTCCGACCACGCCGGTGTTCGTCTTTGGATCGTAGGGCTGGCCAATTTTCGAGTGCAGCAACAACAACGCGTTGTGTTGTGCCCACGCGCAGCAGATGACGAGGGTAGCCGGCTGCTCGACTTGGCGCCCCTGCGCGTCCACATACGTCACGCCGGTCGCCCGTTTGCCGGAGCTGTCCAGATTAATACGCGTGACGTCACAATGGGTACGCAGCGAGAAATTCTTTCTCTGGAGGAGGACCGGGAGAATCGTGGTCTGCGGCGATGCCTTGGAATAATTCCCGCAGCCGAACCACTCGCAGTATCCACAATATGTGCACGCTCCCATTTGCACGTTGAGCGGATTCTTGTACGCCGCGGACGTATTCGCGGCCGGGCACGGGAAGGGTTTGAAACCGATCTCCTTCGCAGCCTTATCGAACAGCACCGTCGCGTAGCTGCGCTTGAGCGGTGGCAGCGGATAGCCGCGCTGGCGGGGCCCTTCGAACGGATTGCCGCCGGGCTGGATTTGGCCCTGGATGTTGCCGGCGGTACCGGATATGCCGCACAGGTAATCGAAGGTGTCGTAATGGGGTTCGAGCTCCGCGTAGGTTATCCCCCAGTCCTGGATCGTCATGTCCGCCGGGATGAAGCGCTTGCCGTAGCGCTGCTCGGTGTGAGAGCGAATCACGAAGTCCTCAGGCAAGAAGCGCCAAAGCTGCCCGTTCCAGTGCACGCCGCCGCCCCCGACGCCCACTCCGGGCAGGAATGAGCCGAGGTGGCGCATGGGTAGGGCGGTCTGGTCGACCGAATTGCGGAACGTGAGTGTATCGCGCGCCGGATCCTGGAAGAGTCCATCGCGAACTGCGTAGCGCAACTCGTCTTGAATCTGGGTGGTCGCGAAATCCGGCACCGTATCGCGAAACTTGCCGCGCTCGAGCGCCAACACCTCAAGTCCCGTCTGGGTGAGCCGCTCGGCGAGTATGGAACCGGTCCAGCCAAAACCTACCAGAACGATGTCGACGGGCTTGAGCGGATTCGCCATGGCTCAACCTCTTCGCAACCTTGTCCCGTCGCGACCGAGAATACCTACCGTCGGCAGCGTGTAAGGCTTGCCGTACTGTTCGATCTCGCTCGTGTAGTTATAGCGGGGACCAGGAAAGCCGACCAACTTCCAACCGGCAAAATTACGGTTGCCGCCGTACATCGGATCGGCGAGGAACCCCTCAACCGTGTTTTCCCACAGCACGGTAAAAAAGACTTTGGCGGGCACGTCGGTGAGTTTGATGTCACCGCTCTCCAGTCCCTGCAGAACTTCGTCCTGCTCAGTGCCGGACAATGCGGCAAAGTCTTTGCCGTGGTTCTTCTGACACCACGCGTTTACATCGCGAGTGGCCGTTTGATATAGCTCGCCGGGGGTAAGCTTCAGCTGATAACCCTGCTCCGCGAGCCCCGTCGCCCACGGACCTTGCATGTACCAGTGCTCCGCTCGTCCGTAGGGTCCCGCCAACTGACGGTCGATAAATACCGCGACCGCCGCGCCACGAGCGCCGAGGCCGTCCTCTTCATCCGGAATCAGTCGCTCTGTCGCAGCCTCGACGAATGCACGTTGTTCTGGGTTGAAGAATGTCGCCGTCGGGTTGGCCGCGCGCGCTTCAGAATGATTCGGTACATGCGGGCCGCACCCGAGAAGGCCCGCCGCGGGAAGCAGTAGTACGCCACTGAGAAGTGATCGCCGCGTGATCAAGTAGTTGTCATGGACAGCCGCCGACTGTTCCTCAGCACGTTCGAGCGAGCCTGAGGTGTCAGACATACGGGGGCCGGTATCCAAGGGCTTGTGNNTTATTCTCTGAGGTCAGAAGACGAGTTGTAGCCACGGCCAATGCCAGCCTATCTAACGAAACGTCGGTCCTTCTGTGCGGTATCCGACACACGACCGAGAGCCTAATTGGGTCAACTCGGCGATCCGCTCCGGGTTCGGGTTGTGACCGATAGCCAAGCGACCCGCGTGGCCCTGGAGGCGATGTGGCGTTTGGCTTCCCGGGACAGTGAACAATACGCGGACCTCATTATCAGAATACTGATTTCTGCGTCGGACGTTCACGATCGCGTTAAGGCTTCGTTGAGTTCCGTGACTCGCTCGATCTACGGCAGCGTGCTCCGCTGCTCATCCTGTGTGATCAGACGAGCGCTGCGATCGCCACTGGCGTAGATCCATAGCCAACTCAACGCCACGGCCAACCGGCTCCGCACGTCGATCAAAAAGTAGATATGAGTGAGACCCCAGAGCCACCACGCGAGCCAACCGCGTATCCGGATCCACCCGAAATCAATGATGGCAGAGCGCTTACCGATCGTTGCGAGACTGCCGGCGTGCTTGTAACGAAACGGTCTGGGTGCAGAGTCGCCGCGAAGACGTAGCTTGATCGTCGTGGCGACATGGTGGCCTTGCTGCTTGGCGGCCGGCGCGATCCCCGGCACCGGCTTGCCGTGCCATCCGTCGACACTCCCGGTATCGCCGATGACGAAGATCTCCGGATGGCCCGGGGCGCTTAAGTCCGGCTTTGCTTTCACCCGATTAGCGTGATCAGCCGGCACCCCGAGCCAATCGGCAGCGGGCGACGCGCGTACTCCGGCAGCCCAGAGGATGACCTTCGCTGCTACGTTTCGACCATCGAAGACGATACCGTTGTCGGTGCAGTCGCGGACGGGACGACCGAGTTCGATTTCGACTCCCAACCTCTCGAGCGCGGCCTGGGCATAGGCGGCAAGGTCTTTGGTGAAGTCGGGCAGAATGCGTGGGCCGGCTTCAATCAATATGATTCGAGCCTTTTGCGTGTCGATGTGGCGGAAGTCCTTCGGAAGATTCTCGTGAGCAAGTTCAGCGATCGTTCCGGCCAATTCGACTCCGGTCGAGCCGCCGCCAACGATGATGAAGGTGAGGAGGGCAGCCCGACGCTCGTCGTCAGTCTCCCGCTCGGCTCGTTCAAAGGAAAGAAGGACTCGTCGGCGTATGGTGATGGCGTCCTCTACTGTCTTCAGGCCACCTACATAAGGCTTCCACTCGTCATGACCAAAGTACGCAGGTTGTGCTCCGGTCGCGAGAACCAGCGTGTCATAGGAGACAGCACCGCCATCTTCGAACAAGACTCTCTTGTCGGCGCTGTCGATATCCGTGACGACCGCCAACAATGTCGTTATCTCCTTGCGTTCGCGCAAGAGATGACGGATCGGCCACGCAATCTCTGAGGCCGCTAGCGAGGCCGTGGCGACCTGGTACAGAAGGGGCTGAAACAGATGGTAGTTGCGTTGATCGATGATGGTGATGCGAACCGGCGCACCCGCGAGGCGATGTGCCACCTCGAGCCCACCGAAGCCGGCACCCACGATAACGACGTGATGGATGGAATCGCTCAAGGCTCGTGTGTCCCCACTCTGACCGTTGGCGCGCAGTGGGACGTATTCGCTCTACGAATCTCAAGTTGCTCGCCGGGCCGTCACACAGAACCATTGCAATCGAGCGCGAGGTCGTCTGTGCGGTAGCAGGCAAAGGAGAAAGTATTTAAACGCCATCGAGCTGTGATGCTCTCAACGATATGTATTTGCTCCATGGTCTGATCTGGTGGTAGTCCCGATCCGATTTGGGGGGCGCNNTCTGGTGGTAATCCCGATCCGATTTGGGCAAAGCTGCTGGCCCAGTCAGCACCGGTAATCCGAAGAGCTTTTTTATTGCGCGGTTGCAACAGGTCTGTTGCGGCAGTTTGAGGCAGTGGACGAGGTTCAGGCGATCGCAGGTGACACAGTGACCGAGCCGAACTTCATCGTCGCGAGACAGTCGTCAGGATTGGCTGATAGCTGCCGTCGGGGAAGCCTGATAGCATTTGGCACTGAAACAGTAAATTTCTATGAAATAAGAACAGCGTCAAGAGGGTGAGAGCGTGGTCTTAGCGGTATGAAGATCACATCGCATGGCGAGCTGGACACTGCCTGCTCATTTCTTCGTGCTAGCGTGCTGCGCCGACGTCGCGGCCGATTGCCGCAGGGTGAAATCCCTGCGGATCAGCGATTGAGCGCTTGCGGACTGAGGTCAGGGCCATGGCTGCGATCTTCGGGCCTGCCGCTAACCTAATTGCGAAAGTGACGTTGCTTGCCGCGGCGGGCGTCATTGTCGCTGGGCTGGCATTGTGGTGGTTATGGCCGCGCACCGACTATGCCCGTCACGTGCGTTCAGTGGTCGAGCAGCCAGTTCCCTTCAGCCATCAGCATCACGTTGCNNCCAAGACTTGCATGAACTGCCATTCGCAGATCTGGACCAATGCTGCATTACTGACGCCGGTACGCGAGAGTCTGAGCAACAATACGCCGATCGTCTGGCACCGCGTCACCGATTTGCCGGACTACGTCTACTTCAATCACAGCATTCACATCGCAAAAGGAGTGGGTTGCGAGAGCTGCCACGGCGCCATTGAAACGATGCCGCTCACGTACAAAGCGAAAACTCTGACCATGGAGTTTTGCTTGGACTGTCATCGCAATCCGGGACCGAACCTGCGCCCGAAATCCGCGATCTATGACACCGAGTGGCGTCGGACGGTTGACAATCCCGGAGCGGCGGCGCTGATGGCCCTGTACCACGTTCCCGACCGCACCCTGACCGACTGTTCGTTGTGTCATCGATGAATCGCCCCGGCAGCAAGTTTTGGAGGAGCTTGGAACAGGCGGCGGACGATCCGGAGTTTTTGGCGCGCGCTGCGCAGGAGTTCCCAGGCCTGGCTGAGGCCTTGGCTGAACCGCTCGGTCGGCGCCAAGCGCTCAAGTTGATGGCCGCCTCATTGGTGTTGAGTGGACTCGGCGGGTGTGATTCCAAATTTGGGGGAAACCTCATTCCCGCGGTGAAAAGTGCGCCCAACATCATTCCGGCGTTGCCGAACTTCTACGCGACCGCGCATGTGCTTGATGGGCACGCGAGCGGCATCGTCGTCAAACACGTGATGGGGCGGCCGGTGAAGGTCGAGGGGAACCCTCATCATCCGGCGAGCCTCGGTGCGATCGATGTGTTCGCACAGGCGCAGCTCTTGGATTTCTACGATCCCGACCGCGCGGCACAAGTCAGCGTCCGGGGCAATCCTTCCGATCGTCAGAGTCTCCAAACCGCGTTCGCTGCGCAGCGCGCCCGCCTCCTCGAAAACCACGGCAACGGACTCCGGATTCTGACGGGCACGGTGACCTCGCCGACGCTCGCCGCTCAGCTCGATGCGTTACGACAGCAATATCCGCAGGCGCAGTGGACGCAGTGGCAGCCTATTTGCCGCGATGCTGTGCGACAAGGCGCACGACTCGCCTACGGACACGCCGTCGATGTCATAGCACACGTGGACCAGGTCGACGTGCTGCTCGCCATTGACAGTGATCTTCTGAGCACCGCGCCGGGCCGGCTGCGCTACGCCCGCGATTTTGCGAGCCGACGCAATCCTACTCGCGGAGCGACGATGAGCCGAGCGTACGCGGTCGAGCCGACGCCAACGCTGTTGGGCTGCGTCGCGGATCACCGCTTCGTTGCGGGACCCAGGGAGCTGCAGCGAATCGTTGGCGCGCTCGCCGCCGGCATCCTGCAAAGCGTGCCGAGTACCGCGGGCCCTGATTGGGTCAGCCCCGTTATCGCTGATCTGAAGGCGGCACACGGGCGCGCACTGGTGCACGTAGGCGCAGATCAGCCAGCGGAAGTCCATGCACTGGCGCATGCGATGAACGAGGCGTTGGGCGCGCGCGGGGTCACCTTTGATCTGATCGAGCCAGTTGCGCACGAACCCATCGATCAGGCCGATGCGCTGCGCACGCTGATTGCGGAGATGCGGGCGGGGAAGGTAACCCACCTATTGATCATCGACAGCAACCCGGTGTTCACCGTGCCCGCGACTTGGGGTTTTGCCGACGCGCTGAAGCAGGTTCCGTTTAGTTTGGCGCTCGCGGGTAACGCGGATGAGACCGCTCGCTCGACCACCTGGTTCGTGCCGAAGACGCATGAGTGGGAAACCTGGAGCGACGCACGAGCCTACGAGGGTAGCGTCACCATTCTGCAACCACAGGCGTTGCCGTTGTTTGGCGGCATGAGCGCTCACGAGATGCTCGCGCTCTATTTGGGCCCGGCGCCCGTGTCGGCGGAAGACGCTGTGCGAGCTACATGGGCGAGACGCCTCGGAGGGGATTTCGGTAAGGGTTGGTCGGATGCGCTCGCCAATGGCATCGTACCGGGCAGCGCGAGTGCGAAGAGTGATGTTCGCCTGCGAGCCGAAGCCTCGCAGATCGTGCCGCCCGCCGCCGCCAGCGGTGCGGCCCTCTCGATCCTGTTCCGCCCCGATCCCAGCCTGTGGGATGGACGTTTCGCCAATAATCCCTGGTTGCAGGAACTGCCGCGACCCCTCACCAAGCTGGTCTGGGACAATCCACTGCTGATCGCCCCCGCGCTGGCTGAGCAGATGCAGCTCAAGAATGGCGATTGCGTGCGCCTCTCGATCGAGGGCCCGAGCGTGGTGGCGCCTGTGTGGGTCATGCCGGGGCAAGCTCCCGACTGTATCACCGCATGGCTCGGATCCGGGCGGCGCGCCAGTGGCGCCGTCGGTGATGGCGGCGGAGTTGATTACTATCCGCTCACCGGTCTCAAGGGTGCGGCCGTGCTGCGCAAGGCCCAAGGGCGCGTGCAGCTTGCCAGTACTGTGCACCACAATCTGCTCCTGGAAACGCCGCCCGAAATACTTCGCCACGGGACATTGGCCGAATATCTCGCCAACCCGCGATTTGCCGCCAACGAGCATCCCGAGCCGCACCTTTATCGCACCGTACCCACAGGTCCCGCCGCCTGGGCCATGAGCGTCGACTTGAATGCCTGTATTGGCTGCAACGCGTGCGTCGTCGCCTGCCAGGCTGAGAACAATATCCCCGTCGTCGGCAAGGAGCAGGTTCTGCGCGAGCGCGAGATGCACTGGCTGCGCATCGATCGTTACTTTGAAGGCACGCCCGAGGCGCCGGAGAGCTTCTTCCAACCGGTGCTTTGCATGCATTGCGAGGAGGCACCTTGTGAGAACGTCTGTCCGGTCGGCGCCACGGTGCACGATTCCGAGGGTCTCAACCTCATGATCTACAACCGCTGCGTCGGCACACGCTTCTGCTCCAACAATTGCCCCTACAAAGTCCGGCGGTTCAACTTCTTCGGCTACGCCAACGAGCAACATCGTCCGCCGCAATCGTGGAACCCCGATGTGACCGTGCGGGCGCGTGGTGTCATGGAGAAGTGCTCCTACTGCGTGCAGCGCATCGCCGAGGCGCGCATCGTCGCCGACCGCGAGAGCCGCCCGGTGGGGGAGGTCAAAACCGCCTGTCAGTCCGCGTGTCCGACCCAGGCATTTACCTTCGGGAATCTCGCGGATCCGGAGAGCGAGGTGTCTAAGCGCAAGCGCAGTCCGCTCGACTTCGTCATGCTGGAGGCGCAAGCCACCAAGCCTAGAACGACGTATGAAGCGCTGGTGCGCAATCCCAACCCTGCGATAAAAGCGCAGCCGACATGAGCGATATTCCGATGTCGCACCCTGCCGAGGCAATGGCCCCACCGATTGCAGACCTGCTCGCCCCACGGTATGCGCCTCGCCTCGATGATCCGGTGTTCTATCCGGGCGTGACGGCCGCTTCGATGACCGACCGAATATGCGCGATTGCGCTGCGCGAGAAGCCCTTCCTGTGGTGGTGGGTCGCCTTTGTGCCGTGCATGGCACTGACCGTGCTGCTCATGGTGGCGATCGTGTATTTGTTCTACGCGGGGATCGGTATTTGGGGAGTCAACTGGCCGGTGATGTGGGGTTTCGCCATCTTGAGTTACGTCTGGTGGATAGCCATCGCCTCCGGCGGCACGATTATCTCGGCGCTTTTTTTTCTGGTCCGTGCTGATTGGCGTGATTCGATCAACCGGATTGCGGAGTCGATGATGTTGTTCGGTGCCGCCGCGGCGGGTGTTTATCCCATCCTGCACCTCGGGCGCCCGTGGTTTTTTTACTGGCTGTTTTTCTACCCGAACACCATGACGCTCTCGGCGCAATTTCGCAGCCCGCTGCTGTGGGACTTCTGGGCGCTGATGACCTACGTGCTGGCGTCGGTCCTTTTCTGGTATTTCGGGCTTATTCCGGATCTGGCCAGCGTGCGCGATCGGGCGAGATCACCTGGCAAGCAGCGTATCTACGGCGTCCTCGCGTGTGGCTTTCGTGGCTCGAGCCGACAATGGAAGCATATGCGCGCCACGTATGGCGTGATGGCGGCCATCATGGCGCCGGTGGTGGTTTCGATTCACAGCATCGTGGGGCTCGACTTTGCGGGTGCTGCCACGCCCGGTTGGCACTCGACCGAGTTTCCGCCTTTCTTCGTCTGCGGTGCGTTGCTGTCCGGTTTCGCCATCGTGTTGCTGTTGATTATCCCCCTGCGGCGGCTGCTCAACTTGGAAGAGCTGATGACCGGCCGGCATCTCGATGTGCTGTGCAAGTTGCTGCTCACCAGCAGCCTGTGTATAGCTTATGCGTATCTGATGGACGCCTTTACCACGTTCTACGGGGGAGATCACGCCGAGCGCCTCATGTTCACCGAGCGGGTATTCGGCGACTACAAGCCGGTCTACTGGGGAGCCATGCTGTTCAACTGCTTGCTGCCGCAGCTCTTGTGGTTTCGGCGGCTACGCGTGAATCAGCTGGTCATCGTGTTGATCTGTCTCGGCGTGGTCGTCGGCATGTGGCTGGAGCGCTACGAAATCGTGGTCACCAGTCTGCATCGCCCACATCTTCCTTCTGCGTGGGGCATCTTCCATGGCACGTTCTGGGATTGGGCGACGCTGTTCGGGACTGTGGGCATGTTCCTAAGCGGCATCTTGCTGTCGGTGCGCTACGTACCGATTGTCTCAATGCACGAAATGCGCGCGCTGATCGCGGCCAGGGCCGCGCCTGCCGTGACTGCAGAGCACGCCCGATGAAAGGCGTACTCGCTGGCTTCGAGTCCGAGCAGGCGCTGCGCCGCGCATTGGATCGCCTGGCGGCGACGCATATGGACAATGTGGATACCTACACCCCGGCGCCCTTGAACGAAGAATCCAGCGGCTCGCCGCTGCCGCTCGTGATGTTTGTCGCGGGGATGCTGGGGTTTATCGGCTTCTTTCTACTGATGGCGTACGCGGACGTTTATGCTTATCCGCTCAATATCGGGGGGCGACCCGAATTTGCGTGGCCGGCATTCGTGCCGATCGCGTTCGAGTTGGGCGTGTTGTGTGCTATGGCGGCCGGGTTTTTCGGCTATTTCGTGATGTGCCGGATGCCGCAGCTTTACGACCCGATCGACGGCTGCGATCGCTTTAAAGAGGCGTCGCGGGATGGCTGGTTCGTCGCGGTTCGCGTCAATGACCCCGAGGGCGTCGCACAGGTACGTGCGATTCTTGAGCCGCTGGGCCCCGCGAGCGTTGAGGAGTTTTCCGAATGAGTGGCATCGGCGCCTGCTTACTCGGACTTGGCCTCATGTTGTTGGCAGCCTGCAATGACATGGTCGATCAGCCAAAGCAGAAGGCGTATTCCCCGCAGGTCGGACCCGCGGCAGTCCCGAGCGACACGGTGGAATTTCAGAGCGCACCGCTAAGCGCCCCGCCCGTTACGCTCGCGCTGCTCGAGCGCGGTCAGGAGCGCTTCCGTATCTATTGCACGCCCTGCCATTCAGAGCTGGGCGACGGACAGGGGATGGTCGTCCAGCGCGGCTTCCCAGCGCCACCCTCCTATCATATTGACCGGCTGCGCCAGGCGCCGCCGCAGCATTTTTTTGATGTGATTACGCAAGGTCACGGGACCATGTATTCGTTCGCCGAGCGAGTGCAGCCGGCGGATCGCTGGGCGATCGCGGCGTATATTCGCGCGCTACAGCGCAGCCAAAATGCGACGCTGAGTGATGTCGCGCCCCAACAGCGTGGCACACTGCCATGACGCGGGAGCGGGCAGAGCAGAGCGCGTGGATCATTGGCGGTGGGGGGCTGCTCNNGCTCGGCTCCGTGATCGGCTGGATCGTCGCGCCGGCGCAGTTTCCGCATGCGTGGCTCGCGGCACTGACCTGCTGGGTGGGTTGGCCGTTGGGCAGCCTTGCGCTCATCTTTATCCATGCGCTCACCGGTGGGCGCTGGGGCTTCGCGATACGAGGGCAGCTCGCCATGGGCATCGCGACGCTGCCGCTCGTGCTGCCGGCGGTGTTACCGGTTCTATTCGTGCTGCCTAGACTTTATCCATGGATGCAGCCCGAAGTGGCGGCGCAACTCGACAATCGCTTCTATTTGAACGCGCCGTTCTTTTATGCGCGGGGGATTGTGTACCTGATCGTGTGGCTCGGCCTGGGGGTTCTCGTGCTGCGGGCGCTGCGGCAGAAGGATCCAGAGCCGATCCTGCACCGCATGGCGCCGCTCGGGCTGATCTTGCTCGCGCTGACCGTCACTTTCTCCGCGATCGATTACACGCTGTCCCTGGAGCCGCACTTCAAGTCGAGCATCTACGGCATGTTGGTCGGCAGCGAAGCGGTACTACTTGCGCTCTCGGTCGCGGTGATGGGAACCGCCGCCGCCCGGCGAGCGCAGGGTGGCGAGACCGTCCATGATTTGGGCCGGCTGTTGTTCGGACTGCTGGTGCTATGGGCGTACCTTGATTTCATGCAGCTGTTGATCATCTGGAATTCGGACTTACCCGAGGAAGCTGCCTGGTACCTCAAACGCCTCGTCGGGGGCTGGGCGCTCGTCGCTGCGCTCATTGCAGTCTTCCATTTCATCTTGCCGTTCTTCGCATTGATTTGGCCTCAAGTGCAGCGTTCGCGGCGTGCGATGGGATGGCTGGGGGCGCTGCTGGTTGTCATCGAGGTGCCTCGCGCCTGGTGGATCGTGATCCCGGCCTCAGGACGCAATCTCTCCCTGGTCGATGTGGTTGCGATGATGGCGGTGCTCGGATTGGCGGCGGGAATGGCTTTGCGGGCATTTCGCAGTGCGGGGCTTCAATTGAGCGTGGCCTCCCATGCTTAGGTCCGAAAGAGTCATCCCGAACGCGCGTCACGAAGCCACGGATATCGGGGAAGGNNCGCGCCGTTGCGTTGGTGCTCGGGGTGCTGATCGTGTGCGCGCTATTGGTCCTGTGGCTGTACCCGCAGTCGAGGTTGGATCGCACGCTGCAGTTACCGCTCCCGGTGTATCCGGCGCCGCGCCTGCAGCCAAGTCCGCAAGCCGACATGCAGAAATTCTACCGCGAGGAGCTTAACCGCCTGAACAGCACCGGCTGGGTCGACAAAGCGCACGGGGTGGTGCATATCCCGATTTCGGACGCGATGCGCAAAATCGCTCAGGAAGGTGTCTCCGGATGGCCGACTGCGCCGGCGCAGCGGCCATGAAGAGACTGTTGGGGCTCGGTGTGTTGGTAGCCGCCGGCTTCGCGCTCGGCGCGGCGCGCAGCGGTCCGGTGCCTGATCCAGCGTTATATTCCTATCAGGAACACCCGGGTGCTCAGGTGCCCGCGCAATCCGTCTTTCGTGATTCGGATGGGCGCGCGCTGCGCATGGGTGAACTTTCACAAGGCACGCCGCTGATTCTGATCCTTGGGTATTTTCATTGCTCGAGTCTGTGTGGGATCGTGCGTGCAAGCCTCTTCAGGGCGCTCCCCCCCACGGGGCTTAAGGCCGGGCGTGACTACACGCTGGCCGTACTCAGCATCGACCCAACCGAAGCGAGCGCGCAGGCGCAGGCGGCCAAAGCCGCAGATCTGTCGGCGTTCGGATCATTGGGCGCGGAGCGCTATTGGCACTACCTAACGGGGTCTGCCAAAGAAATAAAGGCCGTCACGAATGCGGTCGGGTTTCGTGATCGGTTTGATCAGCAAACTCAGCAATTCATCCACCCGGCCGGAATCATCTTCGTGACACCCGACGGCATGGTATCGAATTATTTGCTCGGCGTGGGTTACACGCCGGCGGCGGTCCGAGCGGCCGTTGAGCGTGCGGGCGCGGGTCGCGTCGCGGTGGCCGGCTCGCCTCTCTTACTGATTTGTTTTCATTTTGATCCCGCGACCGGCCGCTATTCGCTGGAGACCCTGAAAGTGCTGCGCCTTGCGGGGCTCCTGACAGTCTTCACCCTCGCCACGGTGCTGTATCTGCTCTGCCGCAGGGAGCAGATCTGAGTCGTGAATCTCTCTTTGCCTGCAGCATCGACGAACGCACCGGAGGTGGATCATCTGCTGCTGGCGTTGCTGCTGATCTCAGGCGCGGTCCTCGTGCTCGTGTTCGCTCTGATGTTTCGCTACATCGTGAAGTATCGCGCCAGCAGCAGCTTCGATCGCGGGGCAGTCGCACAGAAGACATGGATTTTTGAGAGCGCGTGGACGGTGGTGACGCTGCTGGCCTTCTTCGGGCTCTTCGTGTGGGGGGCCGACTTGTATGTGCGTCTGTTTCAGCCGCCCCCTGGCGCGCTCAAGATCTACGTCATCGCCAAGCAGTGGATGTGGAAGGTGGAGCACTCCGGCGGCCAGCGAGAGATCAATGCGCTACATCTGCCCGTCGGCAAAGCCATTGAACTCGTCATGACATCCGAGGACGTGATCCACGATTTCTCGGTACCTGCCTTTCGCATCAAGCATGATGTGCTGCCGGATCGCTACGAAACGCTGTGGTTCACGGTGACCCGCCCGGGCACGTACCACTTGTTCTGCACGCAATTCTGCGGCCTGGATCACTCGAAAATGGTGGGCGAAATCGTGGCTCTGACGCCGCCGCAGTTCCAAGCCTGGTTGGAGCAGAACGGGACAGCCGGCACGTTGGCGACGGAAGGCAAGATCCTATTCATGCGCTACGGCTGCAGTGGCTGCCATGTCGGCAACGGGAGCGGCGGCAACCAATCTGAAAGTACGGTGCGGGCGCCGCCCCTGACGGGCTTATACGGCGGCCCGGTGCCGCTGTCGAATGGTACCGNNATCGCCTACATCAAATCGCTCGCGCCGGAGAGGCCGCAATGAATTCCCCCGCGATGGCGTCGACTGTGGTCGAAGCCGGTCAGATCGAGGGATCGTATCTTACGGACGGGTTCACGGTACGCAGTTGGTTACTAACTACCGATCACAAGCGCATCGCACTGCTGTATCTGGCGACCATAACGATGTTCTTCTTTATCGGTGGCATCGCTGCGGCCCTGGTGCGCCTCAATCTCATCGTACCCGAAGGATTGCTTGGGTCGGCTGAAGCGTACAACCGCCTGTTCACGATGCATGGCGTCGTGATGGTCTGGTTCTTCCTGGTGCCTGCCGTACCGGTCACGTTGGGAAATTTTCTCATCCCCCTGATGCTTGGAGCGCGCGACCTGGCGTTCCCGCGGCTCAACCTGTTTAGCTGGTATTTATTCATACTCGGCGGTGCGGTGACTCTCTGGGCGTTGTTTGCCGGCGGCGTTGATACCGGCTGGACGTTCTATACGCCACTTTCCACCGCCTATTCCAAGGGCCATGTGGTGCTGGCGGCCGTCGGCATCTTCATCGCGGGCTTCTCATCCATCGCCACGGGACTTAATTTCATCGTCAGCATTCATCGACTACGAGCACCGGGCTTGACCTGGTACCGGATGCCCGTATTTTTGTGGTCGCTATATTCCTTGAGCGTGCTGCTCGTGCTCGCGACTCCAGTGCTCGCCATTACCCTACTCCTGGTCGTGCTCGAGCGGCTATTTCACATCGGCGTTTTTGATCCGGCGATCGGCGGCGACCCGCTGCTGTTTCAGCACCTGTTCTGGTTTTACTCGCATCCGGCCGTTTACATGATGATTCTGCCAGGCTTCGGCGTGGTCAGTGAAATCATTCCGGCCTTCGCGCGCAAACCCATCTTCGGCTATAAATTCATTGTGTGGGCAAGTGTCTCTATCGCGGTCATCAGCTTCTTTGTCTGGGGACATCACATGTTCGTCGCCGGCACATCGCTGTATTCCGCGGTGCTCTTCTCGATCTTAAGTTACTTAGTCGGCGTGCCCTCCGCCATCAAGGTCTTCAATTGGCTGGGCACCATGCATAAAGGCTATATCCGCTTCGATGCGCCGATGCTCTATGCGTTGGGCTTCATCGGATTGTTCACGATCGGGGGAGTGACCGGCTTGTGGGTTGCGNNTGGTGGGCGGCATGGTATCGGCCTTTTTTGGCGGCTTGCACTTCTGGTGGCCAAAGATCACGGGCCGCATGTATCCGGAAATGTGGGCTCGCGTCGCTGCGCTCATCATGTTCATCGGTTTCAACCTGACGTTCTTCCCGCAGTTCATCTTGGGTTATCTCGGCATGCCGCGGCGCTATTTCTCCTATGCGCCGGAGTTTCAGGTGTTGAACGTGCTGTCATCGGCCGGCGCGACGATTCTCGCCGCAGCATATCTTTTACCGCTTGCCTATCTGGGGTGGTCAGTGTTCTATGGCGCGCGCGCGCCGGCGAACCCATGGGGCGCGACCGGGCTCGAATGGCAGACAGCTTCGCCGCCGCCGACCGTGAATTTCATCCAGACTCCCCTCGTCACACAGGGGCCGTACGCGTACTCGCCACCCGCAAGCGAGGGGGAGCCGCATGTCTAGCGCAGTCGTTCATGATTTTCAGTACGAGAGCCCCTCGCACCAGGCACAGACCGCCGTTGCCGGCATGTGGTTGTTCCTGGCGACCGAGGTGCTCTTCTTTGGTGGCCTGATCTTGAGCTGGATTTATTCGCGTCATTGGAATCAGATCGGCTTCGATGCCGGAGCGCGTGAAACCAAGCTGTGGATCGGTACACTCAACACCGGCATTCTCATTACCAGTAGTTTTACGTATGCGGCTGGATTGACCTGGATTCGCGCGGGCAATACCCGCCGGCTGGTCCAGTGCCTTACCGTGACGCTGCTGCTGGGTGTGGCATTCCTCGCGCTCAAGTTCGGACTGGAATGGCGTGACGATTTTGCCAAGCACCTGTTTCCGGCGGCATCGATGTTCAAGATCACGGGGGCGGAGGAGGGCGGTGCGCGGCTGTTTTTTATCTTTTATTTCATCAGCACAGGTCTGCATGGGGTGCATATGGTGGTGGGGGTGGCGCTGTTGTTGTGGATAATGCAGCGTGCGCGGCGCGGCGAGTTCTCGGCGCTTTACCACACGCCGGTCCATGCAGTGGGACTGTACTGGAGCTTTGTCGACATCGTCTGGCTGACGCTGTATCCGCTCATCTATTTGGTGGGGAGAGGGTGATGTGGCACCCAAGCGCGCGATTGCTGTCGCGACCGGGTGCCGCATCCGGTGATCCGCAGGATCAGGAGCAGACGGTCAACGCGCAGCTCACCCGTTTGCTACTGGCGTGGCTGCTGCTGCTGCTCTTGGGCGGCGCCGAATTCGCAGTCAGTTTCCTACCGTTGACTCGGCCCTTGCGTGCTCTTGTGATGATTCCGGGTGTGCTGATGGTGGTGACGGTGGCGGTCGCTTTCATGGAGGTCACGCGAGGACCGGTGCTGGTCCGCGCCTTCGCCGTTGCCGCGATGCTGTGGTTGATTATTTTATTGGGCTTGGGTAGCGCCGACCCACTGACTCGCACGGAGTATTACGTGCCGAACGTGCAGGTTAAGTAGCCACGGGCCGCGCAATCATCTCGCGTCTCAATCGGGGATATCCGCCTCCTGCCGTCGGCGGGCCCTCACTTTTGCAACGCCGGCTGGCTTCTCATGTACGCCATGGCCGCCAATCGGATCGCATCGGATTGTGCCGGATAACTGTGTAAAATCCTGGACAACTGACGCATACCGATTTTGGCGCTCATGATGACGGCCATTTCGTTGATCATCTCGCTCGCGCGAGCAGCGACAATCGTCGCACCCACAATTTCGTCGGTGCCTTCCCTCACGTANNCTCACGTAGATTTTCACGAAGCCGTCGTCCTGCCCATCTGTGATTGCGCGATCCACATCTTGCATCATTATCGTAAAGCTCTTCACCGAGATCGATCGCTGCCGCGCCTGCAGGACATTCATGCCAATGCGCGCGACTTCCGGATCGCAATAGGTGCAGGATGGAATCATTAGATGGCTTTGCCGTTCTCGGTCGGCCGCGAACGCATTGAGAACTGCCATGCGTCCCGTCGCCTCAGCAACGTTGGCAAACTGGTATGCCTTGCACACGTCACCGGCCGCATAGACATCGGGATTTGTGGTACGCAGACAATCGTCCACTGTGATGCCCCCGTCGCAGTCGCTGTCGATGTGGGCCGCCGCCAGACTCAGCCCGTCCACATTCGGCATGCGTCCGATGCTAAATAAAATGGCATCGACAGGGAAAGACAACTTGACATCATTGTTGACGGTGTCGAGCCATTTTTCGCGCTCGCCACCGCGCGCACCGACAACAGTCGTATTCAAGCGCGTTTCTACCCCGTCGCGCGACAGTGAGAGGGACAACAGCTCGGCGGCGTCGCGTTCCTCCTGCGGCAGGAACTGCGGGTCGTTTTGTAGGATGCTCACTTGAGCACCCAAGCGGCAAAACGCCTGGGCCAACTCGCACCCGAGTGGGCCGCCACCGATGATGCCTAACCGTCGAGGCAACGTCGTGATATTGAAGATGGAGTCACTCGTGAGATATTCGACCTCATCAAGACCTGGAATCTCGCTGGGGCGTGGCTTTGCACCCGTTGCGATGATTGCCTTCTTGAAGGATAAGTGCGCCTCGCCGGCACGTAGCTCGTGGGGACCCGTGAAACCGGCGTCGCAGAAGAAGACATCCACTCCGTCCGCGCACAACCGATCGACGGAATGGTATTCGGCGATACGCGTGCGGATACCTCGCATGCGGGCCATGACAGCGCCAAAATCCATTGGTACTTGGGGAGGGAGCGCGGCGCCCCATGCATCGCCGTCGCGCATGACGGAGGCCGCGCGCGCCGTTCGAAGTATCGCCTTGGAGGGAATGGAGCCGGCATTGAGCGAATTGCCGCCGAGCCGATACCGTTCGATGAGAGCCACCGTGAGTCCGTGGCGGACCGCCGACGCAACGGCCGCCAAGCCGGCAGGTCCCGCCCCCAAAACAGCCAAGTCATAGAGACGCTTGGGCGCGGGATTCAGCCAGGCGACCGGCCGCACGCGACGCAGATACGCTTCTTCGCTTATGTAATCCGAGCTCGGGAGCGGAGCATTCGATGACATCGCTACAACCAGCCGCCCGCAAAGTTCGCATTGACCAAACCGCTGCGGATCACGGCGCTTGCGCGCGTCAGTTGCCAAATCAGGCCGGTGCGATAGTTCTCGATCATCATCACGAGCAACCCTTGATCGAGTCCATAATGGCCTGCGGAGAGCCAGCTACTACCGTTGTGAGTCAAGGTCGGATTGAAGCCACTTGAAAATCGGTCATCAGTACACACCTGAGGGAAACTGTGCAGCAGATGACGGGTCCCCAAAAGGGCCGCTTCGGCACCGAACGGCACAGTCGCAAGCATCGCCCACGGAGCAATGGTTCCGTCGTCGGGTCCATAGGGTACACCGCGCGCCATGTATCCGAAGAAGCGGCGATCCTTGCCACCTTGACGCAATTGCTGAGTGTCCGGGCCATCCCCGGCGGTGATGCCCCACAGGTTTCGATCATATCCTTGATAGCCGTGAGGATTGCGAGCGCCGTACTCACGATGCACCGCAATCGCCTGCCGCGTATTTTCGAAATAGTCACTGTTCTTTTCACGCATGAAGGGATCGCGAATACCGCGATAATCGATCCACGCATGGGAAAATAAATGCGTGAATAACGGTCCGGAATATAAGACGTCGTGGTTTAGCAAGTTTTCCCATTGATACGTGGACGTNNAGCCGGTGAAGCTGCTGGAAGAGAGGGGATGTGTCGAGGAACCGCCGCCGAGGACGTACACAATAGTCGCTTCGTTATAGCCCTCCCAACCATAATGAAGGAAACCGCATTCCGGTTTCCAGCCTTGGGAGACGGTTTCTTGTCCATTTTGTGCCCAGCACCAATCGACGCGCCGATACAGGGCGTCGCTCAGTTCACGGATGTCAGACTCCTCCTGGTCGCCGTCGAAATAACGTCCAGCAACGAGCATTCCGGCGATGAGCAACGCGGTGTCGATGAGCGACAATTCACACTGCCACACGCGCCTGCCGCTCTGCATGTCCAGGAAGTGATAATAAAATCCCTTAAAGCCAGTGGCGTCGGGGCGATCGCCTTGCGGACTATTCCAGAAGAACTGCAGGGTTTTCAGGGTTACGGCCGCAGCGGCTGCTCGCGACAGCCAACCCCGCTCCACGGCGATCGGATAGCAAGACAGCGCGAAGCCCACGACCGCGATGCTACAGGGGGACCTCGCGCGTGAGGTATCGGCGATCAGACCGTTCTTAGCGTTGATGTATTCCGTAAAGTAGGCGAATGCCCCCCGCTGCAGGCGCCCGAGCAAGGCCTCATCCGACAAGCTCGCAAGCGCCGTGCTATCAGTTCTCATAGGCGAATTCGATGGTCGCCACCGACTGGGGAGGCATCGATACATCGAGGTCTAACGTCCCGCCTTTGAATGACATGGTCTGTTCCTCACGACGCAGACGCGAAGCAACATCCAATTCGGTGAGCATGGCGGCAGATAAATAGTTAGGCTTGCCCATCTCTTCCCAGCGGCGCTTCGGATTCGCGTGGTGCAGGTCGATTCGCTGTAGTGTGCCGTGCGCAGTGGCCTGTGCACCGTGCACCGAAAAAGTCACGGATTCGGTAGCTATGAGGTGGCGAGGAAGCGCGAAATTGGTCAATAGTATTGTCGCGCTGCGATTTCCCCGGATCAGCCACGCATCAACCGTAGGGTGCGAGCCTTGACAGTGAATGAGCTCGTCCCCGAGCGCGTGCAGTAGTTGGAAGGCACGGTACGAGGGTTTCGCGATACCGTGAATGTTGAGCAAGCCAAAGCCGCCCTGAAACGGCACGGAAGGAAAGTAATTCTCCTCGAAGATATCCGAGAACGTCCAATAGCTGTAGCCCTGCACTAGGCCGGTCGCCTCGAGAATGGTTTTTACGATAAAAGCCGCCGCGTAGGGATCATCATGCATGGGGTCGCGGGGGTTCGAAGAAGTGCTCCACTCGGTGTAGTAAACCGGTAGCGTGCCTGCTTTGGCGCGCACTTCTCGGGTTTGTGCGCGCAGGACGCTGCGCGAGCTTTCCGACAGCTGCTTCTCGGTGTCATCGCCCGGTTTTCCAAAGGCATCCGTCGGATAGTGGTGCGTCGTGATGAAATCGACGGCAAGATCGTTCTCCTTACAAAAAGCCATGAACTCTGCGACCCACGCGTTCTCGGCTGTCGCTGGACCGCCTACCTTGAGAGACTGATCCACGGCCTTGATGGCCTGCACCGTGTACCGATAGAGTTCGAAGTAGTCGCTTTGCTTGCCGCT
>PMHN01000203.1:237-3178 GCA_003156695.1 Gammaproteobacteria bacterium | reverse complement strand
ACCTGGATGCGCGGATTCACCTCGATGAAATAGCAGCGGCCGCTGTCGGCGTCCTGCAGGAACTCGACCGTACCGGCATTGCGGTAGCTCGCGGCGCGGCCGATCGCCAGTGCCGCCGCACACAGCTCCTGGCGCTGTGCGTCGGTGAGAAAGACCGCCGGCGCGCGCTCCACCACCTTCTGGTTGCGCCGCTGCACCGTGCAGTCACGCTCGTACAGGTGCACGAGGTTGCCGTGGTGGTCGCCGAGAATCTGCACCTCGACGTGGCGCGCGCGCCGCACGAGTTTCTCGAGATACACCTCGTCGTTGCCGAAGGCCGCCTGCGCTTCGCGCCGCGCCACGGGCAACGCTTCCGCGAGCTGCGCCTCGCTCTCGATCACGCGCATGCCGCGCCCGCCCCCGCCCCAGCTTGCCTTCAGCATCAGCGGGTAGCCGATGCCGGCGGCAAGCGCAGCACAGGCCCGAAACTCCTGCGGCAGCGGCGGGGTCGCCGGCATCACCGCGACACCGGCCTTGACGGCGAGATTGCGCGCCGCGACCTTGTTGCCGAGCAGGCCCATGGTCTCGGGTTGCGGCCCTACAAAAACGATGCCGGCCGCCGCGCAGGCCCGCGCGAAATCGGGGTTTTCCGCAAGGAAGCCGTAACCCGGATGGATTGCGTCCACCTGCGCCTCGCGCGCGATGCGCACGATGTCGGGGATATCGAGGTAGGCCTCGACGGGCGCGCGGCCGGCGCCCACGAGATAGGCCTCGTCCGCCTTGGTCCGGTGCAGCGAAAAGCGGTCCTCCTGCGAATAGATCGCCACCGTGCGCAGGCCCAGCTCGGCCGCCGCCCGCATGACACGAATGGCGATTTCGCCGCGGTTGGCGACGAGGACGCTGCGGATCCGCTGCGAGCTGGCGGGTTTCACCTTAGTATTTGCCGCACGGTGTATCTGGGGAGCCCCGCGCGGAGACGCTTTTTGAGCGCTCGTGCGGGTTGGCTTCGATCATAGCCGCAGAGGGGAAACCATGTCGCGCCTGAAAATCATCGCGCTTTTGTGTTGGTCATCGCTCGCCGTAGCGGCCCTGGCCGCCGAGCCGCAGCCGGTGGCCATCGCCATCCACGGCGGCGCTGGCACCATGGATCGCGCGAAAATGACCCCCGAACGCGAAGCCTCCTACCGGGCGGGACTTGAGGCGGCGCTCAATGCCGGCTACGCGATTCTCGAGCGCGGTGGCACGAGCCTGGACGCCGTGGCCGCGGCGGTGCGCACCATGGAGGATGATCCGCAATTCAACGCCGGCCGCGGCGCGGTGCTCGACGCGCACGGCGATGCGGAACTCGATGCCGCCATCATGGATGGCAACGGACCGCGTGCGGGGGCGGTGGCCGCGGTGCGCCACGTCAAGAACCCGATCGATCTCGCGCGCCTGGTGATGGACAAGAGCCCGCACGTGCTGCTGGTCGCCGAAGGCGCCGAGGAGTTCGCACTGGAACAGGGCGTGGTGTTGGTGTCGGCGGACTACTTCCGCACCGCAGAGCGCATCCGCCAGCTGCAGGAGGCGCAGCGCGCGGCCCGTGAACGCGCCGCGGCGCCGAAAGACGCGCTGCCCAAGGGCACGGTGGGCGCCGTGGCGCTCGACCGCGCCGGCAACCTCGCTGCCGCCACTTCCACGGGCGGCCTCACCAACAAGCACGTCGGACGCGTGGGTGACTCGCCCATCATCGGCGCCGGCACCTACGCCAACAACCAATCGTGCGCCGTGTCAGGCACCGGCGAGGGTGAGTACTTCATGCGCGAGCTGGTGGCCTACGACATCTGCGCACGGGTGCAGTACCGGCACCTGACGCTCAGGCAGGCGGTGCACGAGGTCATCCACGAGAAGCTGGAGCGCGAGGCGCCCAACACGGGCGGGGTGATCGCCATCGACCCGCGGGGCGACATCGTCATGGATTTCAGCACCTCCGGCATGTTCCGCGCCTCGCGCGATGTCCACGGCCGGCAGGAAATCGCCATCTTCCGCGACGCGCCGTGAGCAACTCAGGAGCCAAACCGATGTATGCCATCGCCATCCACGGTGGGGCCGGAGCGATGCCGCGAGCCTCGCTGTCCGCCCAGCGCGAGCAGCTTTACCGCGCGGGCCTCGCGGCCGCTCTCGACGGCGGCTACGCGGTGCTGGAGCGCGGCGGCGGCAGTCTGGATGCGGTGGCGGCCGCGGTGCGCATCCTCGAGGATGACCCCCTGTTCAACGCCGGCCATGGAGCGGCGCTCACCCGCGACGGCGCGGCCGAGCTCGACGCGGCCATCATGGACGGGCGGCAGCTGCGGGCCGGCGCGGTCGCCTCAGTGCGTCACGTCAAAAACCCTATAGACCTCGCGCGCCGCGTGATGGAGAAGTCACGCCACGTGCTGCTGGTCGGCGCGGGGGCCGAGGAGTTCGCACTGGAGGAACAGTTCGCGCTGGTCCCCAACCACTACTTCCGCACGGCCGAGCGGCTGCAGCAGCTCGAGGCCGAGCAGCGTGGCGAGCGCATGTCGGAGCTCCTGCCGATCTCGCGTGGCACGGTGGGCGCAGTCGCGCTCGATGGCGCCGGCAATCTCGCCGCCGCCACCTCCACCGGCGGCATGACCAACAAGCGCCCCGGGCGGGTCGGGGATTCGCCCATCATCGGCGCGGGCACTTACGCCAAAAACGGTGTGTGCGCCGTGTCCGCCACCGGCCACGGCGAGTACTTCATCCGTGCCGTCGCGGCCCACCACGTATGCGCCGCGGTGCAGTACCGCGGCCTCACCCTGCAGCAGNNAATTCAGCACCGAGGGCATGTTCCGCGGCGCGCGTGACGCGGGCGGCCGGCGCGAGATCGCGATCTACTAGGGCGTGTCAACACAGCCGAACCAGCCCTGCGGTCACCGCCGCAGCCGATGGACTAGAGAGCGCGGCGGCGCTTCGCTAGGAT
>PMHN01000203.1:0-221 GCA_003156695.1 Gammaproteobacteria bacterium | reverse complement strand
ACGCCGGCGCAGGCCACCAGCGTGGCCGCCGGCAAGGTCGAGGTGCTGGAGGTGTTCTCCTACGGCTGCCCGGCGTGCAACGGCTTCCAGCCGACGCTGCAGCTCCTGAAGAAGAGCCTGCCGCCCAACGCGCAGCTGGCATTCCTGCCGGCGGCTTTCAATGCCCCCGAGGACTGGCCGATGTTCCAGCGCGCCTACTTCGCCGCGCAGGCGCTCGGCAT